>CAZDAO010000006.1:0-14438 GCA_964503015.1 uncultured Nocardioides sp.
TGGCCTGCGCAGCCTGCCGGAGTTCGCGGGTGTTGAACGAGGTGATCCCGCGGACCTTGCGATCGAGCGAGGCGTAGGGAATGCCGGACGCTTCAGACCCTGCGCGCAGGGAACCGAACTGCGCGATGAACGCCGCCTTGACGTTCTCGCCGACTGCCCGGTCGTACTCGTCGTTATCCATACGGAGCACGCTAGCCGTGATCCAAACGGATTACAAGGGCTTTCTGTGAAGTTGTATCAGGCGGCGGATTTACCCCTCTGCGCGAGGCTCCGAAAATTGGCCCCTACACCATGTATCAGACACCCCGCGACGGGCTCCACCACGGAGTACAGTGATCCGAGTGGAGCCCGATGTGGACGCGTACACCCTCGCCATAGCTGCAATCCTCAAGCGGGAACAGCAGCGCGCCGGCCAGCCGAGCTACACCCAGCTCGCGGCGATCACCGGCCTATCCCGTCCGACCGTCGAGCGCATCCTCAACGGCCGTCGCGACATCACGCTCCGATACCTTCGATCGCTCTGCGAAGCACTGGGTCTAGACCCCGCTCAAGTGGTCGATGAGGCCGAGAGTTCCGTCTGACGCAGGAGGTCTGCCGCCGTGCACCCCATCGACCGTGCGATGTTGCGCACCTCTGTCATCGTCGGGCACGCCATGCCCCTCCGCAGCGTCAACATCTGGCAGTCATTCTCGCACTCAAGGCCACTCCCGCACAGTCTCATCCGATTCCGCTCCCCCTATAGAAGATCCCCGGCGCCCGCCTATATCACGAGCGGGCCCGAACGGCGGGGATCCAGACAGAAACCTAACGCGCGTCGCCGACACCACCCCCCGTGTAGCTACAGGTATTGCACAGGGTTGCGTAACGATTCGGTAAATGCGCGCGGCATTGTCCCCCTTAAGGGGGACAATGTGCGGTCAGATCATTCACCTTGGCTAGCGACCTCGCCCGCCCGGTCAAGGTACGCCCTCAGTGCACGCTCGATCACGTCGTCGACCGTTTCGCCACGAGACTTCGCGATCGCATCGACGCGCGCAACCAGCTCATCCTCGATCCCACCCTCCCGGGACGCCATGGCCGGAGCGTACCAGCGTGTAGCTACACCCCGTAAGGTGGGCTGGGACTATGGCATCGTGGCCAAGACCCCGCTTCACGCCTTCCGGATCGCGGACGACATCTACTTCCCCGCGCTCGCGAAGGCCAAGGCTGAAGGTGTATCGCTCAGCGACGTCGTGCGCGACGCGCTCCTCGATTACATCGACGACGAGGATGAGGATCAGGGGTGAGCACGGCCCGCACCGAACAGGCGCCGACGCGCGCGATTATCTACCTGCGCCAGTCGGTCTACCGCGAAGAGTCGATCAGCCTCGAGCTGCAGGAACACGCGTGCCGCGAGTACTGCGAGCGCAAGGGGTACAGGGTCGTCGCGGTCGAGTCGGACCCGGGGATCTCGGGGCGCACGTGGAGCAAGCGCCCGAAGGTGCAGCAGGTCATGTCGATGATCGAGTCCGACGCCGCCGACGTCATCGTCCTGTGGAAGTGGTCGCGACTCTCCCGCAACCGCGCACACTGGGCCGTCGCGGCCGACCGAGTCGACGTCGCCGGCGGCCGCATCGAGTCTGCTACCGAGCCCCTCGATACCGCCACAGCCTCCGGACGCTTCGCCCGCGGTGTCATGACCGAGTACGCCGCGTTCCAGTCGGAACAGATCGGCGAGCAGTGGCGAGAAACGCACGCCAGACGCCGCAGGATGGGCCTCCCGGCGGACGGGAACCCTCGGTACGGGTACGACAAGCTCGATGACGGCACCTTCGCTCTCAACGCCGAGGAGGCGCCCATCCTCGCCGAGATGTACAGGCGCTATCTCCGCGGCGAAGGCTTCACCCGCATCGTGAAGTGGCTGAACCAAAGCGGCCACACGACCAAGGCAGGCGGCGAGTGGTCCCGGGTCACCGTGACGCACATGCTCGACGCCGGGTTCGGCGCCGGCAAGATCGTCCACCGCGTCAGCCGGAAGGACGGCAACCGCGACTGGAAGATCAGCGCGTCGACCTACCACGACGGCGCGCACGACGCAGTTATCACCCCGGCCGAGTGGGACGCCTACGTCGCGATGCGTCTCGACGCACCGAAGCCGCCCCAGGTGATCGAGCCGAAGTACCCGCTCACGGGCCTCATCTTCTGCGGCGACTGTGGTGCACCGATGCACGTCGGCAACCAGGGGCTGAAGGACTACAAGTGCTCCCGCGCGGCGAAGGGCAGCGCGCGCGGCATGTTCATGACGCGGGCGCTCGTCGAGCAGGTAGTACGCGAGTGGATACGCGATCTCGCTCATGACGTCGACGAGCTCGCCGCCGCGGTCGCGCGGGAGCGTGAGCGCCGGGTCATTCAGATGGACAACGTCGCGACCCTCGATCGCAAAATCGCAGACGTGACCGACCGCCTCGGACGCATCACCGTGCGATGGGCCGCCGGCAACATGCCCGACGCCGCCTACGACGCCGCGGTCGCGCAGCTCGACGCGGACCTCGGCAACCTGCGCGAGCGGCGCCAGCGAGCATCTCCCACGCCGCGACTCGAGATCGACCCCCGACATCTGGCCATGAACCTCGATGCGGACTGGGACGACCTCACCGTGCTCGAGCAGCGGAACCTGCTGCGCGCGCTCGTCACCCGCGTCGAGATTCACCGACCGATCCGCCAGGGCACCGGCGTCTGGCGGGAGCGGGTGCGCATCATCCCGGCGTGGGAGTCTCCCGTCGGTTAGCGCACAACTATGTGCTTAGTGCTTCGTAAACCTTGGGTATCAGAGCCCCCAAGCGCCGCTCCCACACTGGTATGTTCGCGCACATGGAAAGACCAACGAGCGGCACGGCTGCCGTACTCACGGCGATCTGCATCATCGCGGTGGCTACCGGGTGCGCGCCACGCCCGGGTCAAGCTGAGATCGAGGAGCGATTCGCGATCGAAATCGCCAGCCTGGCCAACGGCTTCGATAAGGACGACGCAAAGGTTCGCGAGCTTGCAGTGAGCATGAGCGAGAACGCCGAGCACGACTGTCACAGCCCGACCTACTGGGCGCTGCAGCGCGACGACCTGCAGTATGTCCACGCCGCCGCATGCACGGTCCTCTACGACGACATCGACCCGGCCCTGCAGGACGAGTACAACCGGGTGATCGTGGACTGGGCATCCCGCTAGAACGACGAAAAGCGCCCCGCCGGACCTGTGGAGGTCGAAGCGGGGCGCTCGTGCGCGTGGGGGTCAGTACCACCCGATGAGGATGCGGATCCACGAGAGGATGCGCCTGAAGCCTCGGCTGTTCGTTCGGGGGTGCGGCATCGCTAGACCTCCGATCTGGTCCTCGAGGGGAACGGGAGAGCCCCCGGCCAGTCGGCCGAGGGCTCTCGGGTATTGCGTTCGATAGCTAGCCGACGCGCCTCAGCGTCAGATCGAAGTACGACACGTTGACCGTGTTGCCATCGTTCGTGTTGAGCGACGCCAGAACCTCCACGGTGGAGGCGGTGGTGCCTGCCTCGATGTACCCGCGCACGATGACCGCCTGGCGCACGCCCGCACCGATGGTGCCGACGACGATGCCGGTGGAGCCCGATGCCTGCACAGACTCGACGTTCGCCGGGAGGAAGTCAGCTGCCGTTGCAGAGGCGGTGCCCGTAGGCGGTGCCGCCGAGACGCTGAACCATCCCGCCATGCCGGTGGACCCGCAACGCACCTGCACGCGCAGGTCGTTCGGCTGCGGACCGTCCACGATCAGGACCGCCTCGACCTCATAGACGTGCGCCTTGCCGATCGGGAGGTATCCGAGCGAGACGAGCGCGGTGGTCGGGCCGAGCGTGGTCGCGGTGGTTTTGCGCGTCTTGCGCGGCGCGCCGTAGTTGATCATCGACTGAAGCGCGTTCTGGTTGTTCACGATCTTGCCGGTGACGGGCGACGTAACCTCCTTGCCCAGGACGGAGTTTTCCGGGCTGCGCACGCTGAGCTCTGTGCCGAAGCTGGCCGCGTCGATGTAGACACCGTCCGTGCACACGGGCGCGCTGCTGGCGCGGACCAGGCTGGACACGATGAGCGGGGAGCCCAGCGTCCGATCAACGGATTCCAGGTAGAGGCCGGTGCCCGTGTTGTCGTCGAATTGCCCATCGATGCGGTTGTCTTCACCACGACTGCCACCGACGCCCCGGAGGATCATGCCGCCCGTGCTCGCGATGCCCTTGCCGTTGTCCCAGAACCGCGTGCCAGCGTCCACGATCACGCAGGAAGAGCCGTCGAAGTCAGCACCCCATCCGGCGTTCTTCTCGATGTAGCAGGCCGTGAAACGGGTGTTGCCCGCGCCGACGCCCTTGACGCCGATGTTCTTGCACTCCCACACGTGGACGGAGGTGAGCGTGGTGGAGCCGCGGAGAAGCTCGATGCCGTTGGAGCAGTACGCCACGGTGACGTTGGTCATCTCGCCATCTGCCGACTCGTAGCGGATGCCCACGCCGGAGTCGCCGGCAGAGTTCCCCTCGACCCACATGTTGTGCATCTTCGGGGTGAGCGACCCGCCCGAGACGTAGGCCCACACGCCGACCGTGTTGAGGCCGGTGACGCGCACGCGGCCGTTGGCCATCCAGACCCGCGAGCCGGTCCAGAACACGACGGTGATGCCTGCGATGCCGTCCGTCTCGAAGTCCACACCATCGACGGTTGCCTGTCCGGCGAGCTTGACGACGTACCCGGTGTCGCTGGCTTTCGGGTCGCCGGGCGTAGCGCCGACCTTGGGCAGAATCTTGCTCGAACGCCCGTAGCCCTGGAGGTGGACGTTCTGGAGGGTGGTCTGCCACAGTCGCGTCGTCCCAGCCGGGACGATGATGCGCTGCCGGGTGGGAAGGTAAGAGGCGGACACGAGCATCTTGGCCCAGGTGGCGGAGTCGTCGTCGGTGCCGGTCGGACCCCACCACGCGGGCAGGAAGTAGGGCACGGACTGAGGGACCACCACGCCGTTGGTTGACATGTCGATGACTCGATGTTCACCGGCCTGGATGCCGTTGGCGAGCGTCACCACGGTGCCGTTGTCGGGCTTGATGATCGCGCCAGGCTGGGCGATGATCGGCGCGTTGATCGTCACGGAGCCGCTTACGCGGTACGTCCCAGGGGGAAGCATCACGGGGAGCCCTGCGGCGACGGCTGACGAGTCGGCGGCGACGATTGCCGCCCGGTCGTTCGCCGTCCCGTCTGCGACGCCCTGTGCCGCGACGGCTCGCACAAAGGTGGCCGATAGTGCGGCGCCCACGGTCGTACCAGCGTCGCCCACCTTGTCGGCGATGTCGGCGGCGATGGCGTCCATCGTCGGCTCGGGCAGACGCTTCGTCGTCGTGTCGGTCAGCGGGTATCCGTAGCCGGCGGGGATAGAGGGCCAGTCAGCCATGGCGCGGTGCTCCTGTCGGATCGGATGGCGAGAAGATGAGGATGAGGGCCGCGGCCAGCACGGCGACGGCCGCGGCCCAGCGGATCACTGCCGCGGGTTGGAACTGTCGAACTTCGCCTCGAGCTTCGAGGCCGACGACTTGGTCACCAGCGAGTACGACGCAGAGATGACCACGATCGCGAGCAGCACGAACGTCGGCCACTGCGGGATCGTGTCGCCCGTGATCGCGTAGTACACCACGAGCACGATCGCCGTCAGCAGCACCGCGACGATGAGCGTCACGAGCTTGCGCTGCGCCGCGGTCTTCACGAACGGCAGAGCACCGTTCAGGAAGGCGACAGCGTACGGCCCGAAGAATGCGAGCAGCGCGAGCACGCCCGCCGGCGCGGTGGGGATGGTCAGGTCCATTGGTCTACTTCTCCTTGTGAATGATGGCGTCGAGCAGACGCCCGATGTCGGCCCGGATGCCCCGGATATCCGACGCGGTCCCGGTGTGATCGGTGCGGAGCGCCTGCACGTCCTCGCGCAGCTGCACCGTGTCGTCAGACGCCTTCCGCGCAGACCGTGCCGCATGCTCCGCAATGTCTTGCGTGCGCTCGATCTGCACTTTCAGCGCGTCGACGTCGTCCCGCAGGTTCGTGCCGTGACTGTTCTTCACCTGATGCCGGATCTCCCCTGACCGCTGCAACAGCAGACCGAGGATCGTCGCGAGCGCGCCGATCAGCGCGACCAGCACCGACGACGTCGGCGCGTCCAGCACCGCCTGCCCCTGCTCGTCGTACAGCGTCGACGACCAGAGCAGCCCGGCGCCCGTCGCGGCGGCGCCGATGAGCAGCACCAGCCACGAGGGGATGCTGCGGCGCGGGTGCTTCACCGAAGCATCCCCCGCGGTGGTCACTGCTCGAGCCGCTTCCGCGCCCGCTCGTCGGCGACGTCAGCCACCCGCTGCGCGAGCTTCTCGATCTGGTCGTCGGGGAGCGCGCTCAGCAGCGGGCCGAGCAGGGTTGCCAGCTGGTCCTCGTCGACGTCCGCGACGGGCCGCCCGAGCAGCTCGGACACGCCACGCCACGTCTGGTCGGCGAACACCGTCAGGTTGGCGAGCGAGAACGATACCGAGCGGCCGCCGTCCTGCATGGACGAACCACCGTCGAACAGCGCCTGCTTGACGACGAACGCCGCCGAGAGCCCCTCGGCCACGGTGATAGTGCCGCCCGGAACGGACAGCCGGTCAGAGAGTTGCATGTCGTCCTCCTCGAATGGGGTTGCGTCGAGTCCCGCAGGGACCGCGCCGAATGCGTTGTCGCCGAAGAGGATGTAGTGCCAGGGCTCGCCGCCCTTGATGCCCGAGATCCGTTCGGTGATGAGCCCGGCCGCGAAGCCGGCGTAGATCATTGCCTCGTCGACCTGTGCCCATGTGAGCCCGTTCGGGTCGACGTCGACAGCGAGACAGTCGCGTCCGTTCCAGTTGCCGCCGTGAGACGACGAACGCGGGACGGCCGCACCGTTGCAGTTCCCCTGTGCGCACGCGTTACGGCGCGCGATCTCCTGGGAAAAGAGCGGGCGGTAGATGTTCCACCCGGGCCGGATGTAGATCGTGCGCCCAAAGCGTTCTTCCGCGTACGCCTTCGCCAGCTTCCAACGAGCAGCGAACGCCGGCGTGCACCGGAACTCCCAATACCCGTTTGAGTCGGTGCCGGTGGCGAGCACGACCGAGACGACGTCGTAGGGCACTTCACCATTGCTGTAGGTCGGCATCACGCCCTCCTCCTCGAGAGAGAGTCACTGCGTCTGTCTCCATGTCGCGCCGTCCCACTCGCGGACGCGGCAGAGCCGCCACTGCGACCCGTCCCACTCCCGCACGCGATGCTCACGCCACCCGGACCCGTCCCACACGGCGAGCCCGCCGCGCGTGGTCTGCGACGCGCGCTCGGACACGATGCCGCCGCCGACCGCGTTCGACCCGTACGCCCACCAGTGATAGGCGGTCCCAGGCAGCAGATCGGTGCGGGTGACGATGCCGCTCATCGGCGCCGCCTGCCACCCCGCGTTGACGAACGTCGGATCGGTCGACACCTTGTAGAACCAGCCGTCGATCGGCGACCCGCCGTCACCGGTCTCCGCGAACTGAAACGTCATCGCGTTCTGCGTGACGTTCGAGAACCCGACGATGGACGGCGCCGGCGGAACCGTCGCGGACGGGCCGCGACTGATCGTCGCCGAGTGACTCGTCGGCCCACCCAGCCCTGACGTACCAGAAGCGCCGATGTTGAACGCGACCACCTGCGTGCTGCTGATCACCCACGAGTCGATGAGCTGCGCACCGAAGCCCGCACCCAGCGACACCGTCCCGCCGACGCCAACACCGTTGATCGTCCCCGACCACGACAGGCTGCCGACGTTCGTCGACGGGTCGGAGCAGAGGATCCAGAACTCGACAATCGAGCCCGTGTCCCGGATGCGGAGAGTGCCGGCGCTGCCGGTGCTCTTGTCGTAATCGACCACACGTCACCTCAGATCGGCTCGAACCAGATGTCACCGACCTGCGGCGACACCGGTTCAGTGGTGCTCACCTTCGACCGTGCACGGGTCGTCATCACGTCCGCGACCATGTCGCGGGTCTCATTGATCGCCGTGTCGATCTGATCCGCGGGCAGAGACCCCGGAACGAGATCCAGCCCCGCGGCCGCAGCTGCCTCACCTGCCATGGCTAGTCCTTTCAGAGCTCGTCGATGGGTCCGGCGAGTGCGTCGATCGGCCCCTCGAGTGAGTCGATCGATCCAGGGATCACGTCGACCAGGCCGCTCGTGCCGATCGACATCAGCCCGGTTGCGAGGTTCCACGTCACCTCTTGCAGCGTCCCGCGCTGCGGGACCGTCGCGGGGAGCGTGATCGCCGCCTCGGTGCCGGGGGTTGCCCCCCAGCTCGCGAGCGCCGTCACCTGCTGCACCCGCCCAGCACCCGAGCGGCGCGACAGGATCGCGGCCGCCGCGCCCGGGCCGGGGTACGGCCGGTCGAACTCCCACACGAGCACCAGGCCCGGCTCGCCTGCCGAGTCCGTCTCCTCGCGTTGGATGCCGTCGGCGTCCTCCCACCGGTACCGGGCGACGACGCCCGTGCAGTACACGTTCGGGTCTTCCCGGTCGATGCGGTCGACACCCTCCGTCGCGTTGTACCCGGCGACGGTCAGCACACCAGGCAGCGTGTATGTGGCGGGGTCGATCAGCCGCCACACCCGCTGCTCATCGCAGAACAACCGCAGGCCGACGCTCGACGTCAGCGGCGACAGGAAATCCCACGCCGTGACCCCGGCGGCCCACACGAACGAATCCGGGGTCCGCTCCGCCACCGCCTCCCGCGTGCACGTCGACGCGTGCGCATCGTTCGCCCACGAGAACACATAGTCGGCGGTGTCGGTCGTGTCCCCGTCGAAGTAGTCGACCAGCTCGTTGCCGGCGTAGAACCGCGCCATCGTGACGTAATGCGCCTCAGCGTTCGCGCCCAGGTTCCCGTTCGTCTCAAGGTACGGGTACGCCTTGTCAGCGCCGGGCGGGCACTGCGCGATCACGTAGCGCCGCTGCCATTCCGCGACACCCGTCGCCAGCACGTCACCGTACGACGTCGACGACAGCACGTCACCGCCAGAGGTCCACCACTGGATCGCGGCGCGCGAGGTACGGTTCTGGTTGCACATCGCCCACAGGTCGAACACGTACCAACGCCCCGGAGTGACCGTGTACTTCGAGTCACCCTCGGCGGGGATGATGTTCGAGTGACCGGCGCTGATCGGGTTCCACCCGATGCCGGTGCCACCGACCGGGGGCAGCGTGCCGAACACAATCCGCATCGGCGCGTTCGCGTTATCCCCCGCCGCCCACGACGACGTGTCGTTCTGCGCACGAGGGTTCGGGATCATCGACGTCACCGACCACCGGGCCGTAACGTCCGCGTCGTCGTCGCCAGGGGCGAGCGTCGCCCCGATCTTGTCGAGCACGTACCCGCACACAGCCCGCAGGCTGCCCTCATGCTCCCGCGCCCCACCGTCCGCGGTGAGCGCCGCCCACTCCATCAGCATCGCCTCATCAGACGCGAGCCCCAGCGTGATCGTCTTCCCGCCGTGGTCAACCTCACGCGACCGCAGCCCGAGGTCGAACACGCGGGAGGTGCCCGCCTGCTCGTCGCCGGCGGTGAGGGTGACACGCACCCCGTCACGCGGGTCCAGCAACTCGATGTCAGCGGGATCGATCAGCGGGATCTCGACGGACGCCGTTGCATACGGCACGTGCGCGAGATCGAGAGTGACCGTGCCGGCCGCCGCCTTCAGCTCCTCGGCGCCGACATTGACGGTCGCAGTGGGCCGCAGCATGGGGGTGGGCACGCTACTCCTCCACCTCCTGATACGGGACGGTCACCGTCCACATGCGACGCGTCTGTGGGTCAAGCTCGAGACGCACCGACCCGTTCACGACGTAAGCCATGCCGATTGCCGGGCGGTCGGTGTTCGTCAGCGTGAACGTGGTCTCGTTGGCGTGGAGACTCACAGCCGCCAGAGCGAGCGCCTCCGACGCGTACAGCAGCCGCAACTCGCCCGAGCGCGGGCGCGGCGCGATCAACGCCACCGCGACACCGCCGCCGATCAGGTCGTGAACGATGTTCCGACCCTCCCGGTCCGTCTCGTACCCGAGCACCATGACGGGGTACGTGGTGCCACCGACGACACCCGACCCTGTGATGGTCGTGCTCGTCCCGTCGGGCACCTCGACCACGTAACCGTCGACAAATCCCAGCCCCACGTCATACCGCCCTGTCGATGGTCATCGGTCATACCGCCTGATCGAGTCGGTTCGCGCGGACGTAGCCCTGCTTCATCCGCGGCGTCCAGTTGTCCCATTCGGATGTGTCGCGGCGAACCTTGACCGTCGTGATCACGGTCTCCGGTATGCCGTCGACATCACCCTTGAACGCGGACAGGTCCGTGGTGGCATTGCCGGTCTCTGCGTCGATCATGATCTGCGCACCATCCGGCAGTGTGTACACCGCGTTCCCGAGCTCGTCGACTTCCTTCACCGCCGATGAGGCCTCGTTGACGAGGCCCTTCAGAATGGCTTGCTGCGTGAGAAACGTCTCGTTCGCTGTCCCGTTCACCGTGTTGAGGTCGTCCACCTTCTGGCGGGCGTCGAGCAGCTGGTCGAGCCGCGCCTTCTCGGCCGCTGAGAAGTCACCCGACATGTAGTCAGTCGATTCCCGCATCAGCCGCAGCAGCTCATCCTCGGAGCTCTTGACTATCTCATTCGCCGCGGCGAGCGCGTTCTGGTCGCCGGCGAGCGCCCGGACGGCCGTCGACAGGTCGGTGCCGAGCACCCGCTTAAGCTCCTCGGCTTCCTTGCGGAGATCCTTGTCCGTCAAGATCTCGGAGGAGCGAGCCGAGATGGTCATCGCGTCGAGCACGTCCGAGCCTGCCGAGATGTATGCCTGGGCGAGATCGTTCGCGCGTTCTTCGAGCTTCCGTCGCTGTTCCTCGGCGATCTGGAACGCGGCGATGAGGGCGCCGACGCCGAGCGCGCCGGCCGCGCCGACTGCCGCGAACCCAATCCCGCCGATGCCAGATACCGCGCCGCCGAGAGTGTCGCCGATGGTATCGGCGAGCGACTCGAAGTCACCGCGTGCGGCGTTCGCGATGCCCTCGCCGAGGTTCTGGCGGATCTCCTGCCCCACCTCGGCGGACTGGTCGCTCATTCGCCGTTGTGCGCGCACTGCGTCGTCTGCGGCGTCGTCCGATGAGCGCTTGACGTCGCGGTACGCGGCGCGGAACTTGTCGCGCAGCTGGTCGGAGGAGCGATCGGCGGCCTGCGAGACCTGGCGGAAGTCTGCCTCCATCCGGTCGGCTGCGGTATCGCCTTCCTTTGTGAGGTCGTGCATGCGACCTTCAGCGTCCTCGAGAGCGTCGGCGACGTCGTCGACGCCGCGCACGGCCTCGCGGACGTTCGAGAGGATGTTGATGCTGATCGCGCCGGCCACAGATCACTCCCTCTGGAAGCCCGAGACCCGGGCGAGCACGTCGTAGAAGATGTCCGCAGCCAACGCCGCAGCCCGCGGCACGAACCGCTCGAGCGCGGGCCACACGACCTTGCCTCGCGCGTTCCGCGGCCCGAGCGGGTGCGCGGTCCGCCGAGTGACCGTGTGCTGCGCAGGCGCCGGGATCGGCTTGTCCTTCCGGCGGTAGCGGGTGCGCAGGTTCTGGTTCTGACCGAACTCGGCACCACGCGCCAGCTCCGCAGCCCGCGTGCCTGTGGGCGCCAGCTTCCCGACCGAACCGGCCTTCAGCTGGATAGCACGACGCGACACCGACACCCGCGACGTGCGCACGAGCACAGCGCGCTGTAGCCGATTCGGCCGCGACGCTTCGAGCTCCTCGCGCCACATCGGCTCGATCTTCGACCGGGTCTCTTTCGTCCACAGCGAGAGCCAGTCACGCTCGATGAACTTCAAGAGCCGCACCATCGCGAGCAGCTCCCGGGAAGAGGTGACGTCGACACGGATCATCACGCCACCTCCCCCAGAGTCTTACGCCGCGGTGCCGATGACCGGCTTGTCGGAGCCGAGCGTGACCGATGTCGTCGCGTAGGCGTTGACATCGCCACCGATCGCGCCGGGCACGATCGTGACGTTCGCCGTGAACGTCTTGTTACCCGTGCCCGCCTTCGGCGTGAACTCCATCACGACCGTCTCGCCGCTGTTCTCGAACAGGTACTGCGACAGCGAATCCGCCGTCTCCCAGTCCTGCACGTAGTTGATGGTGACGGTCCACGTCGGCGCCGAGGCGTCGGTGAACACGGCGTCGGGCGTCAGCCCGGCCCACGAGATCTGCGACGACGCCGGCGTGAACGTGACACCCGAGACGTGCTTCTCGTAGTTGTCTGCCGCGATCTTCAGAAGCGCGTCCTTCAGAACGAGCGGCTGCACAGCGATTTGCCCCATGATGACTCCTTAGGTCAGGCCGGCTCGTCCGGCGTGCGTGCGTGGTGGGTTTGGATGGTGATGTCGTAGGCGAGCCGATCCAGGTCGGAACCTACGGTCTTGCTCGCGTTCGTCCAGACGAGCCAGTCGAGCGACTGGTCGGCGTCAAGCGCGACCAGAAACGCGATCAGATCGTCGAACAGGGCCGGGTCGGCGGTCTCGCGCGACGGCGTCGGCGACGTGATCGTGACGACCCAGTCGACCCGCAGCGTCCCGAGCCCCGCAGCCGGGAGCGGGGACACCTCGCGGATCTTCATCTCGACGCGCGTCACGTCGGGCGGCCCGGCGGTCTCCGGCTTCTCGTACGCGTCGAAGCCCCACCCATCGGGCAGCACACCCTCGAGCGCAGTCCTCAGCTGCGTGTACGCGCTCATGCGAACCCCGGCATCTGTGTGGACTTGAACGGCGCGAGCAGCGCCCGAACGGTCTTCGGTACGAGGTAACCCGGGTCGACCGCGTCATCGAGCCCGGGCGCCCGCTGTGAGGCGATGGCCCACTTGTCGACCGCGACCATGGTCGCCGCGAGCTTCGCGGCCTCCGGGATCTCTGCGGCACCCACGGTGTACGTGACGCGGATGTTCTGCCGACCCGACGGGAACGGCCCGTACACGATGCCCGCGCCGAGCTTGACGACCCAGCCGTCCACCTCTGCGAACGACTCACCGGGCACCACGTACCCGTCGACGACCACGTACCCATCGACGCCCGCTGCCTCGACCTTCGTCACGGCGCTGGGCTTGTGCGGGAGCGCGATCGACGCGGCACCGTCGGCGAGGTGCTCGATCGTGCGGGCCTCGAACGGACCTGCCTCGTCCTCGACGACCTGCGACGCCGCGGCGATGTACAGCGCCAACTGCCCCGTGTACTTCGTCTGCTCCGCGGGGCCCCAGCGGAGCATCGCGACGACGTCAGCCTCGGTCGTCAGAGCCATGATCACGCCCTTTCGTCGTTGGGGTGGACGTAATCGTCCTCGCCCACCCACCGCGGCTTGCGGTGGGTGGTGCGGATGCCGGTGTGCACGTGGATCGGGATGTCGACGGCGCGCGCCCTGGCGCAGAACGCGAGATCCTCACCGACGCGCTGCCCCGTGGTCGGGTTCGACATGAGGTCGTACCAGCACGGGCCGAACCGGTCGGCGATCTTCTCGAGCACGCTGCGGTGAATCAGCACGAACGCCGACCCTGTGCCGGCGACCTCGACGAGGGTGTCGCGCGGGTAGTTCCGCCACGACACGTACCCCTGCCGGCCGTCGGAGCTCGCGTGCCACTGATACATCGCCGGGATGATCTCGGTGCGGAACCCGCCCATCCCGTCGACGTCGCGTTCCATCTGCGCGAAGCACAGCCCGCCGACGACCGGGCGCTCGGCCGGGTCCGCAACGGCGAGCAGCTGGTCAAGCGCGTCGGGCGCGAACCCCATGTCCGTGTCGATCCACCACAGCCATTCGGCGTCGGTGTCGAGGAACGCGGCCGCCGTGGCATTACGTGCGGCGACGAGCCCGCCGGTCGAGCTACGGGTCGGCATCCACCGGAGGACGCGCCGCTCGCCGAGCATCTCGCGGCCCAGCACGTTCAGCATCGAGTGCATGAACGACGCGTCGACCTCGGTGGGATGCACCCATGCCGGGATCACTTCGGTCATCGGCCGCGCTTCACGTTCGCCCTCTCGCCCGGCACGGCGGTCTTCCGCTCCACCGGCGCGTCGAAGGTGTCGGCGGGGATGTCGCCACCGAGCGCCTTGTCGGGCTCAGCGCTGAACAGGTCGGGGTGCGTCCGCACGACCGGCGAGTCCTCGTCCCAGGCGTCGCCCGCCTTGATGATGATCTTCTCGCCGCGGCGTCCGCGGATGCTGGTGGTGGTGGTCGCCACGACGATCGCCATGGTGTCTCCTCAAGTCTGAGATGGCTGGTGGGGCGGGGGGGGGCCCCCGGGGGGGGGGGGCCCCCCCCCGGGGGGTGACGGGGCGGCCGCGGGGGGGGGCCGCCGGGACCCCCCCGCGG
>CAZDAO010000006.1:14448-33217 GCA_964503015.1 uncultured Nocardioides sp.
TGGTGGTGGTGGTCGCCACGACGATCGCATTGGTGTCTCCTCATGTGTGCTTGGGGTGGTGGGGCGGGGGCGGCCACTTTGGTATCGAGGCCGCCCGCGCTGGTGATCAGGCGCCGGCTGCCTGCTGCAGCAGACGGAACGCGCCGTCGTCGATCGAGTCGGACCCGACACGAGCCCACGCGAACCAGCCGCGCTGACCGGTGGGACGGTTGT
Organism: uncultured Nocardioides sp.; assembly: GCA_964503015.1. Classification (GTDB taxonomy): domain Bacteria; phylum Actinomycetota; class Actinomycetes; order Propionibacteriales; family Nocardioidaceae; genus Nocardioides. Next base: position 14,662 of record CAZDAO010000006.1, read on the forward strand.
TCGTGGTGCCGAACAGGTGCGGCACGAGCTCGATGTTCATGCCCGCACGCTCCGCGATCAGGAAGCGACGGAAGTCGCCGACCACGAGGATGTTCTGCGCCGCCGTCGCCCCGGTGAAGGCCGGGAAGTACGACGATGCCTGAACCGGCCGGTCGCGCAGCTCGGTGATCGTGTCCGCCAGCCCGACGGTGCGGGTGCCGTACGCGTCGCCGAACGCGGCGATGTCGCTGCCGACGTCCGAGGACATCACCCAGGTCGCGTTGGCCTTGGCCCGGTCGGGCAGCGCCCCCCAGACCTTCGTGATGTCGACCGCGCCGAGCGCGCCGCTCGTGGTCGTCACGACCTCGACGTTCGTGTTCGCGTCCAGCGCGGTGATGATGCCCGTGGGCTCACCGGTGCCGGAGCCGACCGCGAACTTCTGCGCGAGCAGCTCGTCGTACCCCTCGGCGAGGAGCACGCTCATCTCGTTCGCGAACCCGGGGTAGTCCATCCCGATCTCGATCGAGTGCGGGATGAAACCGCGGCCGGTGTGCACGGGCACGGACGGCTGGTCGGTTCCGGGCGAGTCGTCCGAGACCTCGCCGCCCTCCGCGTCGAACGACCACGACGAGCCGGCGGAGCTGACGCCCTTCCACGCATCGGTCGTGATCGTCTCGACCCGCGAGATCGCACGGAACGGGTTCAGCGAACCCTGCCCCGTGAGGATGATCGTCGGGTCGATGAGCACCGGCACGCCGTAGCCGCCGAGCGTGTCCACGCCGATCGACATCGCGCGGAACTCGTTGATCGCGCGCGCCTCCTCCGCGGTGAACGCGGGCGTCGGCGAGGTGATCGCCTTGACGAACGCGGACCGGTAGGCGTCGTTCTCCGTGAGGAGCAGACGACGGGCGATCTGGTCGCCGTCGCGGTCCTCCGTCCGCGTACGCACGAGGCGGTCGATGCGCTGCAGCTGCTCCTCGCGGAGCTCGATCGCCTCGCCGGCCTGCTCCATGCGCTTGAGCGCACGGTCGCGGGCCTCGGCGCGGTCGAGGCGACGCACGTCGACGTCGTCGTTCGCCACGACGGTGCCGACCTGCATCGAGCCCCAGCGTGCGCGCGACTCGGCGACGCGCTCGGCGCGCGCGGCGCGCTCCTCGGCGGCGGCGAGTGCGGCGCGGGCCTCGGTCTCCTCGGTGTCGATCGCTTCCCAGCGGGTCTGCTGGTCGGCGTCGAGCGGCTGATCGCCGGCGGCCTCGTTGATGCTGCGGCGTTCGGCGTCGAGCGTGTCGAGCCGGCCGCGCAGCTCCTGGATCTCCGGATCCATGGTGAACCTACTTTCCGTGCTTTCGCACATTCATGTGGATGAGACGCTCGCGCTGCGCGCGCGTCAGCCCACCGGAGTGGCGCGCGGCCGGCTCTGGGTTGGTGGGGTTGTCCGCGGCGTCGCCCAGGTCGGCGGTGGTCGAACCGGCGGCCAGACCAGGCAAGGTGCGGGAGTTCCGGACGAGCTCGAGCTCCTGGACCCCATGCGGGTCGCGGGAGCGCAACATCTCGTAGAAGTCGTCAGTGGCGGATCGGGTGCCCGCAGTGGCAGACGGGTTCGCAGGGAACGTAACCGGCCCGAATTCGAGGAGCCGCACTTCTGTGATGGTGCGCTCCGGGATGCCCCGCGGGTTGTGCTCCGACACTCCGGGATCTTCGTTCCACTCGTCCCGGATGACGTGCATCCGCATGCTCGACCCGTAGACACCGGCCCGAATGCCGGGGAGCAGATCGCGGACGAATGACACGTCGAACAGCTGGACGTCGCCCACCGCCGTGTCGGACTCCTCGCGGAGATCCTCAATGGTGCCGAGCACCTTGTCGCCGATCTGTGGGTCGAAGCCGTGGTTGAAGAGACACTGCACGCGCCTCACCGCCGCCGACGCCTGGTCACTGATCGTCTTCGCGAACGCGCCGCGAGCGGTGCGCTCGAGAAAGCGCCCCTCCCACATGGAATCAATCTCGTACCAGACGCCGAACGGCGAGAACCGCACCTCCATGAGGGGCATGGCGCCATCCTCTGCGGCGTCCTCGGCGCGCACGATGAGCGGTGCGGACCGGACGACCTCAAGCTCCGGGATCGGGTTCATTGCGGCATCCCTCCTGGTGTGAGACCGGCACCTGCACGGTTCGCGATCTCCCGGGCCTCGTCGGCGGTGAGCACCACGCCCACGCCGAGATAGATTTTCTGGATCAGCTCTGCTGCCGCTCGCGCGGCGTCAGCATCACTGCTGGCTCCGGCCTTGCCAGAGGCGCCGGCATTGACGGGCTTCGTCCCGGCGCCGTCGGGCAGGGGTCCGAGGTGCTCGATCTCGCGGATCTCGTCTGGCACGCGCCACCCGCTGTTCAGCGCGAGAGCGTGCGCCTGGTACCGCTGCAGCGTGGTCGCCTCGAGCATCGCGTCGCGGTTGACCTCGACCCAATGACCGGCCGGGGTGAACTTGGACAGCACACGCTCATACCGGCGCAGCCACCGGTTCATCGACAGGACCAGCAGATCCTGCCGCCTGTCCACGATGTTCGAGTACGTCATCGACCCGCCGGTCTCGTACCCGAGGATCTCCGCGAAGCCCGGCCCGAAGATCCGCGCACACTGCGCCTCTGACAGACCCTGCGTCTGCAGGAACTGGGACTCCTCGGGGGTGATCTGAGCGTTCTCCCACTTCCACCCCTTGCCGAAGACCATCGGCTCGGACGACCCGCGAGCAAGCAGCACACGCTGCTTCGCGACCGCGGCCTGCTCCGCGTCGAGTTCCGTGAGCTCGTTGTAGAGCATCCCGGAAGGGTGCGCGCCATCAGCGAACCACTGCCGCCCGAACCGCGACGTCGCGATCGATGTCCCGATCGTGGTCGCGTGGTGCTCGATCGGAGAGAGCCCCATCAGCCGCCCCGCGACCGGGTTCACACGCCAGTGCGCAACACGGTTCGGGTCGTCGATGTGGTGGCCCTTGACGTACCACTCCGCCTTGCCCTTGACGATCCTCGGCGAGACGTCGTCGACGTTCAGCAGATCGACGGTGACGAGCTGCTCGCCCCTGCGATCGATCACGTCCCCGAGCGCGTTCCCCGCGAGCAGCCACGACCAGATCAGCCGGTAGCCCCAGTCCTCACGCCCCGTGTCGTCGCCGCCCGGATCGTCCAGCGCCGCCGTCGTCGGCACCTCGCGGCGGGAGGTGCGCGTGCCCGCGTACTCGGTGATCGGAAGCTCCGATCCGAGCGACGCGATCAGGTCCGCCGTCGACCGGATCGCGACCGACTGCGCTGCAGACGATGGCGTCACCACGACGTCCGCGTACGACCCGATGTGCGCCGGCGCCGTCGGCGCGTAGTACGTCGCCCGCTCCTCGACGCCCTCGACCGGGGTCGCGCGTCGCAGCGGGCTCCCCGAGAAGAGACCCATCAGCCGAGCCTCCAATCAATGAGCAGCAGGAACCCGCCGAGAGCGATGAGCGCCAGGGGCGGGTAGATCAGCCCGAGGCCGGCCGCGACGAGGACCGCGCCGAGAACGCCCGGGACCGCGGTCAGAAGATGTTGGCGAGCGGGTCGTACGGCGTCCGCCTCCGACTCCACTCCCACAGCCCCAGCGACATCGCCACGAGCGGCACGACCACCGCGCCTGCCTTCCTTCTTGACCACGTGAACGCGCCCTCCCTCTCGTCCTTCACCGCCGATCGCACAGCGGCGTCGAGCTCGGAGTCGCCGGCATGCCGCAGCGTGCCCTCGTGGATCAGGTCGAACGTGAACGAGCACGCCTCAGCCATGTCGGGGTACGACGTGCGAACCACCTCGACCGGCAGTCCCGCGTCGGCGAGCGCCTCGGCGACGGCCTCAGCCATCGGCTCCGTCGATTTCTTGTCGTCGATCACGAGCGCCGCAACCTCCGGGTGATCCCGGCACGCGCGGACCACGAGCTCCGGCATCCACATCGACTCAGCCGCCGAGCGAACCACCTTCACCTGCGGGACGCCGTCATCCCCTGCGCCGACGGCGACGAGAGCCGACAGCTTCCGGTCGACCGACGTGTCAGCGACGAGCACAACGGGCCCAGTCGTCGGCGCGAGCTTCCCCTTGTGCGCCTTCCACTTACCGAGGTCGATCGCGCCCGTACCGTCGGCGTCCTCGTCCCAGATGCCGAGGCCCTCACGGAGGAACGACTCCTCATCACCGAGCAGCTCGCGCATGCGCTCGATCGCCGCATCCGGCGTCCGGTGAGGGTACGACGGGTTCGCCTTCGCCCGCACCGCACGGTCGTTCGGGTCATCGCCAGCGTCCGCGCCGACCTCGAGGTACAGCTGGTTCGACTCGACAACCTCGCCGGCGTCGCGCCGCTCCTTGACGCGCAACGCCTTCCGACGCGCACCCTTGAAAAAGTCCGACGGGTTCTCTGGCTTGGGCGGCGTGCCCATGAAGATCACCAGCGGGTTGGCGCCCGTGTTGGCCGCCGGGACCATATCGTCCAGCGCCTTCGCCTTGAGGATCTGCGCCTCATCGAACACCACGATCGACACACCAGGGATGCCTCGACCGAACCCGTGCTCACGGGCGCCGAACATGATCTGCGAACCGTTCGTGAAGACGATCCGCTGCTTGCCGTTGCCGCCCCGGATCTGCCGCACGTACGGCGCGATCCGCCGCCGCCGCGCCAACGCCGCGAGCGTGTCGAACGTCTCATCCGACGTCGCCGCATGATGCGCAGTCCACAGCACCTTGATGCCCGGGAACAGGATGCACAACGCGAACACGATCGTGCCGATCGTGAACGTCTTCCCAACCTGACGACAGATCGAGATGATCACGCCACCGATACCGGCCGCGTACGTACCATCCGCCCGCTTCGCGAGCATCGCCCGCCCTAGACCACGCTGCCAGTCGTCGTGCTGCACGCCCATCTTCGCGCACTGCGCCGCGACCGCCGGATACCCCGTCGACACGATCCCAGACGGAAGCACCAGATGCTTCGCGACCTGCGACAACCGCCGAGCAGGCGGCAACGCCTTCGACAGCGACCTAGATGTCGTCCTCGTCCCACTCTTCGTCGGGCGCGCTTGCGGCATCCGCGGCCTCCTCGCGCTCCCGCGTCTGCATCTCCTCGAGCTCCCGCATCGTCTCGTTCAGCAGCCGCACGTTCGGCGGGAGGTCACGCGCCGCCAGCCCACCCTCGATCGTCTCCGCCAACTGATCACGCACCGCCTCGAGGTACGCCTTCCGGTCCCCCGACCGCACAGCCTCAAGCAACCCGACCGGCGCCGGCGCCACCCCCGCCGCAGCATCACGAACCCACGCCGACAACGTGTTCCGCGACACCCCGAGATCACGTGACACCTGCGCAACCGACTGAGCAGCCTGCACACGCGCCACCGCATCAGCCTTGAACGCATCCGAGTACGACCGCCGCCCGCGAGATTCCGCGACACCAGCCACCGGCGCACCGGCCAACGCCGCCTTCCGACGAGCCATGCTCAGGCCCTCCTGCTCAGTGGGGAACGACCGGGGAGAGATACAGATGACTCGCGGGTCATCTGGGCCTCCGGCTGTCTAAAGAATCGGGGGTATGCGCGGGGTCCAGGTGTGCCACGCTGCGCCGTCGACGATGACCTTGATCGTGCGGCGTCGCCACCCTTGGGTGCAGATGGGGCAGGAGCGGCCACGTGCACGGCGGTCACGCCATGCCGCGAACAGTCCACGGATGGGGCGGTGGTGTCGGCATGCCGGGTCGGTGGTGCGGTGCCTCACGCCTGCACCTCCACGACCTGCGCCTCGCCTGCCGCCGGCTCCTCGGTCGGTGCAGGGTCGGTGCAGAACACGATCGGAAGCCGGTCCCCTGCGTCTGCCTGTCGCACGCTGTAGCAGGTGGGGCACGTGGTGTCCCCGGTGTGTGGGCCTACGATCGCGGCGGCCTCAGCGGCTGTGACCTCGACGGATCCCTCGTAGCGGAGCAGGAAGCGTGTACCGCTGGGGGTGATGACCAGGCTCTCAGCGGTCACCGCTTCGACCGGGATGCCGTGGCCCTCGAGCACCTGGCCTACACGTTGCGTGAACGTGGTCGTCACTCGGCCCCCACCTTCACGATCAGTGCGGCCGCGCCGGTCAGCATGCGAGCCAGCTGCGCCGGTGTGTGCTCGGCCACCAGTGCGTCGACCAGTGCATCCCACTCAGCGGTGGTCGCCTGCGCCTGTGTGAGCTGTGCGGCGAGCCCCACCGTCACGACGAGAGCCTGCATGTCCTGGTCGTCAGCGATCGTGCGGCGGGTGCGCTCGTCAGCGAGGGCACGGCGGCTGTCACCGATGCGAGGCTTCCGCTTGCCCATCGCTCCCCCTCACGTCACACGAACCAGGCGTATGTGTCGTCCTGCTCGGCTCGTTGCTTCCAGATGCGCGCAGTCCCTCGGTTGCAGCGTCGGTGCTCGGGGCCGGTGTACTGCGTCGGGTCGTCGTCCCTGTGCCCGAGATCCCATCGCGATCCGGGATGGATCAGCGTGTCGGTCTCGAGGCACTCGGGCAGGTGGTGACAGTGGACGCCGCCGGCATCCACCATCGTCTTCCACTCGGCCCGCAGCTTCTGGTGTGCGTTGCCGTACTTCGCGTCGGGCATCAGTCGTACCCGAGCCAATCGCCGCAGCAGTCGTCGGCCACCGCCTCGGACCACCACGGCTTTCCACATTCAGGGCAGCGGTACGGGGCAGGGTCGGCCTGCTCTGACACCAGCCGTTCGATGTCCATCAGGCATCCCCTCGTGCGAAGGCCCATGTGACGAATGCGCCGAGGTAGCGGCGGCAGTACATCGCCGCCCACGCGCCGAGGGCGACACCGCCGAGCGCGGCGAGCGTGACCCTCATGGCTCGATCTCGTCTCGGCGGTCGATGATGTCGCATCCGGCGTCGAGCAGCTCGGCGAGCTTCTCCGTGCCGTGATGGCCGCACAGCGCGAGGGTGCCGCCCGATGGGTATCTGGCGTACAGGTAGGGCTCCGTCTTCGATCCCCTGCCGCACGCAGCGCACACGTCGTCGGTGATCTCGATCACCGACGCGCGCGGGTACCGGTCGACGATGTCAGTCGGTGGCTCGGCGTCGAGCATGGCCCACCCCACAGGGTTCTGGGATGCGCGCCCCGAGGATCCCCCCGCTCGGGGCGCGCATCATCTCAGCCGAACGCCCCGCCGACTCGTCAAGCGACACGAGAAGGCTCGAGGCCCGCGATTGCTGGTCGCGCGGCGACGGGGCATGGGTTCCGGTCCAGGGCACGGATCGGAAGAGTGACGGGGACGATGGGCCGTGCGTTCTTGGCGCTCGCAGGTGGTCCCACTGATGACGGATCTCGCACCGTCCCCGGGAACGACGAAAGCCCCACCCGATCAGGTGAGGCTTTCCGTCAGTTCTTGTGCACGCACAGCGTATCCCAGAAATGCGACAAGGATCCACTATTCGCGCGCGCGCGCGAGTTCCGGCGTGTCGCCGACCGTGTGGATGGTGAGTCGTGCCCCACAGTCGCCGATGAACTCAGCCTCCTCGTCGGACGCGAACAGATAGCGCCCATTGACCAGGCCGATCACGGTGTAGTTCGACGACCGCCCCTCGGGGTGGAACATCACCACCGAGTACGGCGGTGCGCCGACCGACTCGATCAGGGCCTCCGCGTCGTCGAGGAACGCCGCGGCTCGCTTGTCGGCCGTTCCCCATGTCGCTGGCCCTCCCGGAAGACCGAGCGAGAGCGCGACGGCGAGATCCCAGGTCTTCTGGTCGTGCCAGCACTCGTAGGCCATGTTGTTCGCCACGCATCCGGGGCAGACGTACTCGCTCATCACTCGCTCCTCTTCGGTCGGCCGGCGTTCATCCGGTCCTGCATCTCCTTGCGCGCGCCGACGAGCTCGGCACGGCGAAACAGCCGCGTCATCACCCCGGCGATGTACGTCGTCCCCACCGGGACCACGGCACCGTCCTTGATCCAGCGCTGCAGCGTCCGCGCGGATCCGGCGATCCCCTCAGCCTCGGCACGGCTGATGATCGGGTTCTCCTGCGGCTCCGGGATCGGGGTGACGATCTCAACCCGGTCGTCGTCGTCCTCCCACGGTTGCGCGTTCCGGTCGCGGCGTTCCACACCCCAGTGGTCGACCGCGTCCTGCACCGACCACATGGCGCGGACGCCGTCGGCTGGGGCGTGCCGGTCCAGCAGCAGTTCGCCGAGGTACGTCATCGTCTGCAGGTCGTTCGTGCGCTGCGAGAGGTCGACATACGCCCACTCGACAGCTGCCTCGACCGCGGCGATCGCGTCCAGCAGGTCAGCGCCCACCGGGGCGGCCGGCTCCACGCTCGACGACGCCACCCGCACCTGGTCCAGCGGCGTCGCTTTCGACGGGTCCGCGATCGCGCGGAGGCGGCCCAGGAGATCCCGGGCGTCAGCGAGCAGGGCACGCATGCGGCCGAAGCACCTGTCACAGATCAGCGATCCGTCCCGGCACTCGCGCGGTGCACACCCGCGGCACGGGAATGCGCCGGTGTACTCGGGGCCGCTGTACGCGCATGACGCATAGTGCACATCTCGCAGGGTGCAGCCCCGGATGCATGCCCGCTCAGACATTCGCGCCCGCCTTCTCTCGGTGCTCGTCGCAGTCGGCGAGCGCTCCCCCGCAACTCAGGCACCGGGAGCACGAGAGCACGAGCATCCCGGCGGCGAAGTGCGCCTCGTGGTCGCGGCAAGGCCGCCAGTGCGCCACCCGAGACTCGAGGGGCTCACCGGTCGCCGGGTCACGGCGAGCGATCGCGTGATCCGCCCACGGCAGGGGCGGCTGCTTCGCCTTGTTGAAGTGCCGCTTGCAGACCGGGTACGCCCGGTCGTCGCCGTCGTCGACGCGCTCTCCGACCGCGAGAGCGTCGCAAGGCATCGCCTCGCCGCGACGGGTCACCCCGTAGTCGCATCGCGCCTCGACACGGTACGCCCAAGGGTGAGACTCGCGCATCTCCTCGGCCAGCTTCTCGGCGCCCGCCAGGGTGCCGCAGAAGCCGACCTCGTGGCCGCCGTTCTCGTTCACGACCGCGTACATCACTCCTCCCTTGCTGCTTCGAGAGAAGCCCGCGGCGAGGATTGCGTCGATGGCCTCCGTCGCGCGACTCAGGTTGTCCGGGTCGCCGTACACCGCCGCCGACACAATCCGCTCGAGCGCCTCGCGGTCGTCATCGGTGACCCGCGCGCTCCGGCCGAGCGCAACGTCGTAGACCGCAGCCTCGCGCCCGGCGAGGGGCACGTGACGGTAGTCACGTGCGCTGAAACACACGAGCGAATCGCCGCCCTGCTCGATGCGATCAGACCAGCCCTGGGCGCGCTTCTCCCCGGCTACGGCGCCACCTTCGTTCCAGATCGGCGACAGGCACGTACGGCAGATGCCCTGCCCTCGCTCCTCGGCGCGCTCCGCCTTCATGCTGTCGGTCATCTGTCGTCTCCTCAGAACGGGGTGTCGTCGCCGTACGAGCCAGAGGCGGGCCACGGCTCACTGTCACCGGGCTGGGCGGTCGCCCACTGGTCGGACTGAGCCGCCGGCTGCACCGCGCCACCCTTGCCCGCTGCGCGAACAACCTGCGCAGTCGCATACCGCAGCGACGGGCCGATCTCGTCGACCTCAAGCTCGATCGCGGTGCGGTTGTTGCCCTCACGGTCCTGGTAGGTCCGCTGCTTCAGGCGGCCGGTCGCGATGACCCGCATGCCCTTCGTCAGTGAGCCGGCGACGTGCTCAGCGAACTCGCGCCACACGCTCGCTCGCATGAAGAGGGCCTCGCCGTCCTTCCACTCGTTCGCCTGACGGTCGAACGACCGCGGCGTCGACGCGATGGTGAAGTTCGCGACCGGCAGGCCGTTCTGCGTGTACCGCAGCTCCGGGTCGGCCGTGAGATTCCCCACGACGGTGATGATCGTCTCTCCGGTCATGCTGTCTCTCTCCTCGTCTGTCGGTCTTTCACCTGGGCCACGAACTCGAGGCCCTTCCGTCGGCGCATGTGCGCGATGAACATGTCGGCGTCCTCCTCCTGCCGTCGAGCCCGACGAGCCGCGGCCGCCGCCCGAGCCACCGACTGCCGGTTCTCCTCGCGATACAGCTGCTGGCGGGTCCGGTCGGCCTCACATCCGGGGCGCTCGCTCTTGACCTGCCGAAGCGTCGGGAACCGCTCACGCATGGCCGCCTCTGTGTCGATCAGCCAGTCGAAGCCCTCGATCTGACGCGGGTTAGAACGGCTCATCGTCGTCCCCGACCTGCTCGTGGTACTGCGTGAGCCGCTCCTCGTAGACCCGGCGTGCGAGCCACTCGTCCCGAAGCAGGCGAGCATCCCGGCAGGGACCGCATTTCTTCCGCCCAGCGCCGTGCGGCATGTGGTCGTCGCAGAACATCGGCGGAGCGTCCAGCAGCAGCGGTCTCTCGGGCGCCTCCGGCTCGTCCCCGCGACCGTCGCGCACCGCGTCCCACGCGTCCGCCCTCGCCGCGTCCTCCGCCCGCACCTGCGCCCTCGCACGCTCCCTCGCCCGCTCCCGCCCGCTCCCCCGCCCCACAGCCACGGACGTCCATGGAGAACCCGACGGCGGGTCCGGGGTCACGATGCGGGTGCCGCGCAGGTCGACCTTCAGCGGGTGCAGCAGCAGCAGCCACTCGCACCCCTCCGCTTGATACGTGGTCAGGAACCCGGCCTCCATCAGCAGCAGCAGATGCGTCTCGATCTCCTCCGCGGCCGGCGCCAGCGGCCGGCGCGGGTGCATCCTCTCCGCGATCCACTCCGGGTCCGCCAGCCCCCTGCCGAGCGGGTCGAGGTTCAGCCACAGCCACATGGCCGTCGGCTTCGCGACGTCGGGCACCGGGTCGAGGTGATCCAGGTCGGCGGCGCTGATCATTCGTTGCTTCGTTGACACGTGTGCTGTTACCTCTCGCGAAGCCCTCGATGCACCTGCCGAGGGCGAGTTCTAGATCGTGTTCGGCCACCGTGAAGCACTCGGTGTAGCCCTTCCCGCCCGGTCCGAGGACGGGCTCAGCGTCCCGCCACGACGTGAACGCTTGCGGGAACCATCGGCGGAGCACCCGAAGCGCCTCGCGCTCCCACGACGCGTCTGTGCCCCGCTGGCACACGATCACGCGGGCGCCGAGGTCGATGAGCTTCTGCATCCGCGACCACTTCGCCGCCCTGCCGACCTTCAATGTCTGCGTGGGCGGGAACCACACGACGTAGGTCTGCGCGTACGTCGGCATCCCGCTCATCGGACTCCTGCCTTCTCGTCGGCGCGCGCGGCCGCACGCCAGTCCTGGTGAGGCTCAGACGTCTTCGAACACAGCCCGAAACGGTCGAGCTTGTTCGCCCGTTGCCCGCACAGGGCGCAGGTCGGTTTGCCTTCGTGGTGCGCGTCGATCGTGGCGAGCTCGGCCGCGACGCGGGCGCGGGCGGCGTCGTCGAGCACCCACTCCTTCTCCGGCTCATCCGGGATCAGGACCACCTCGGCGTACTCTGCGTTCGGCATGCCCAGACGCACCGTCTCCGCCTCGCCCTCGGTCAGGTAGTGGGGCGCCTTCGATGCGATCTTCCCGGCGTGCGGGCCGACGAACCCGGACGCGTCCTCACGCCAACGGATCGCGTACGTCACGGGTTGGCCTCCTTGAATGCCTGGGCGAACTTCTGGGAGCAGAGCGAGCGCATCTCCATGTCGCTCGTGGGGCGCGGCATCCCGCTGTCGCGGAACTCCGGGATGACATCCCACGCGCTCTTGTGGAGCCAAGCCATCGACGGCCGGCGGCCGGGGCGCACGTAGATGTCGGGGTTGAGTGGCACATCCTCGAACCGCTCGAAGATCGGCGTCGGCGGCGTGAAGTTGCCCCAGAGCGCGGTGCGCTTCGTCCACGGTGAGCCGAACTGCCACGGCTCGTAGGAGAACGTCGGCTTGCCGAGGAACTTGCGCATGAGCCCGCCCGCGGGGTTCTCGAGCGCCCACCATTTCGGGTCGGCTTCCTCGACGACGCGCAGCCCCTCTCGGACGAGCCGGAAGGCGTCGTCGAGATCGCGCGGAGGTCGCTCGCCGCCGCCGAACTGGCGGCCATGCTTGGCCGGCGTCAGCTCGGTACACACCGGGTTGAGCATGAGCCCGTGTACCGGGCGATCAGGGTGGTAGTTCTCGATACCGATGTCCGCTCCGACCGTGAACACCTCGTAGCGCGGGTCGGAACGATAGGGCCACGTGTCCGAGCCGGTGTCTGCGAACCCGTGCACGATGAGCTTGATCGCGGCGTCGTCATCCACCGTCGACGCCGGCGGATCGATGAGAAGGTCGAGCAGTCCGCCTGACAGACGCTCGCCCATGACGAGTCCGTTCCTCATGCGCGGGTCCACCCTCCGTCGTCGTCGAGGTACACGACCCCGTGCAGTGCGTGCGGGATCGCGATGTCGCGGGCGCGGGCGGTCTTGGACAGGCGGGAGATCAGCCAGCCGACGACGCGTGCGGCCGCGCGGTCGCGTTCGACGGCGGTGTGGCAGTCGTTGCAGAGCAGCACACCGTTGGCGGCCTGGTTCACCCAGGGCACCTTCTTGCCCGCGCCGCCTGCGCCGCGCGGGCACCGGTGATGGATCGCCCAGTCGACGCCGCGGCGCTCGCGCACGAGGCCGCGGCCGCACCGTGCACAGCAGCCCTTGTCGCGCGTCCAGATCAAATCGACGACGCGCGGTGGGAATCCGACCGGGGCGCTCATGCGAACACCAGCTCGGAGGCGAGGCGCTGCGCGGCTCGCTCGGCGTAGTCCGCGCGCGCCTCGAAGGCGATGCAGCGGCGCCCAGCCTGTCGCGCGGCGACGGCGACAGAGGCGGACCCCGCGAAGAGATCAACCACGAGCCCCCCCTCGGGGACGCTGTACTCGATCAGCGGCGCGAGGATGCCGAGCGGCTTCTGCGTCGGGTGGATCGCGCGCCCGTGCTCTGAGCGGACGTACTGCACCGATCGCATGAGGCGCGGCCCGCCGTCCTCGGACCGGTATGCCGACGCGTCGATGTTGCCCGTGTGCGTCGGGCGGGTCTTGCGCCGCACGGTCCGCGGCGTGGCGTCAGCGGTTGTCGGGGTCTCGTGGCGCAGCTGATCCCAGTCGCCGCGGTACCAGAGCACCGCCAGCTCGTGGACACGCTTGAACCGGTCGGAGTGGAAGCCGGACCCGTTGTGCTTCTCCCAGACGATCTCCTGTGACAGCTTCCAGAGCGGGCCGAGTCCCTTGAACTCCTCGGCGTGGTCGTGGAACATGCGGAACGACCCGAAGCACCACAGCGCATCCGTGATCGCGGCGGCGTCAGTCAGCCATCCGGTCGGCCACTCGTCCCACTCGAGCGACGTCTCGCCGTAGGGCGGATCGGTGATTATCGCGTCGGCCCGCGGGATCTCGCTGTCGCGGTACGAGCCGTGGTGCAGTGTTACCCACTCGTCTTCGTAGACCACCGTCATGAGTGCTCACCTCGCAGGTTCGCGTTCAGGGACCGCAGGATCTCGATGTCGCGGCCGATCGCGCGCTCGAAGTCGCGGGCGTACTCCAACTGCAGGTACGCGGTGTCGCGGGCATCCTGCGCCCGCTTGGCGCGGTCGTTGATGGCGCGGGCGAGGTCGCGGCGTTCCGTCATCGACATGCGCGGGTACAGCTCGAGCAGCTCCTCCGCGCCGAGAGCGACCGCGATCCGCAGCTCGTTCTCGGCTTTCAGCAGGCCCTCACGGAACCGGGCGAGCGCGGCCGGTGCGCGGCCGTTGACCTCGCGTGCTTTCAGGAGGGCGCCGGCGGCCTGTGCGGGGGTGGGGAACAGGGCGAGCAGGTCGTCCTCGTTCAACGACCCCAGGTTCAGGGGTACGAGGTGGGTGTCGGTGCCGGGGAACGTCTCGGGCTCGAGCACCTCTCCGGTCTGCTGGTCGACGTTCACGACGCTGCCCCGCTTTCGCGGAGACGCACGAGGTAGCCGTCGAGCCCGGAGGCGGCGAGGGCGGCGGCGTCGCGATCGCCGTACGCGATGAGGACGGACGGGGCGCCCGCGTCCGCAGCCGCCTTCTCGCCCTCGGGGTCGAGGAACGTCACCCGCCCGCGGAGAAACAGGATCGCGTCGGCGTGCGGCCACACCCATTCGTGGAACAGCGCCGTCTCGGTCCGGGCGAAGATGAGGGCAGTCCCGGCGCCGTGGATCACGAGGCGCTGCATCCAGTCGCCCATCGTGCGGCCGTAGGGCGGATTCAGCCACACGCGGCCGTGCCACGGCATCGACAGCCCGTCACCGATCGACTCCGGCGTCCACACCTCGGCCGCGGTCGGGTGTCCAGGCGCCCCGCACGGGTCGAGGTCGAAGTCTCCGAGCGCCTCTATCATCGGCAGCGGTGTCAGCCACCGGTCGTTGCGGTTGGCGTACTGGTCTTCGGCGAATCGGTCGCCGCGTGCGTGCGTCTTACCGACGACGAGAGAGCTACTACCCACGGCGGCGTCCTTTCTTCGATGCGGCGCGGCGTGCGGCGCGGTTGCCGGGCAGGTGGTCCTGCGGGGCCCGGCCGGGCTTCGGCTGGCCGGTGACGGCGTCGAGGAACGCGTCTGCCTCAGCGTCTGTCAGGGGCGGGTCGAACGCGATCGGCTCTGCCGCCTTCGCTTCGGCGATCATCTCGTCGAGCACCGGTGCGATCTGCGCCCCGACGGTGAGCACCTCAGCGGCCCGCTGCGACGTCACCGGTTCCCACGCCCGCGCGGCCAGCTCCGCCTTCCGCTCCCGGTACAGGGCGTTCAGCGGGTCGGTGTTCTGGCGGGCCTCGCGGACCGCGTACCGGATGTCGTCGAGCTGCGCGAGGGTCTCGGCGGCGAGGTACTCGGCGCGCCAGTCACGCGCCGGCTGGTCGACGGTCGGGCCGGTGGTGTCCTCGTCGGGGCCGCGGAGGTCGCCGACGACGTCGCGGAACGCGTGCCGGATCGCGGAGCGGAGCGCGAACGATCCGAACAGCTTCATCGGCTTCCGCTCCCACAGCGCCCGCCACTCGTCGTCAGCGGGGACCGACTCGGCCCACGCGACGATCATCACCGTCGGTGCGGCCACGCCCTTGCGGTGCACGGTGGCGCGCGCGAACGTCGGGAAGGGGCGGTCGTCCGTTGCCACCCACACGGGCAGCCACGTCACACCGTCGGCGGAGAACTCCACCGGGTCGGCTCCGTCCCACTGGCCCGTGCCCTGCGCGAGGGCCTCGAACTCCCCGAGGGTCTTCGCGACCTCGTCGATGGTGGCGGTCATGCGCTTGCCTTCCTGGGGAGCTTGTCGAGGGTGGTCGACCAGCCGAGGGCGTGGTTCGCGGTGTTCGCGGCGACGAGGTAGACAGCGCCGGTCTTGCGGTTCAGCGCGCGGATGATCCACCGCTTCCCGCTCGTCACGACCGTGTCCTCGACCTCCCACTGCGGGGCGGTCTTCAGGTCACGGGGCGGGAGAACCATCAGCGGGGTCTCGATAGCGGTCACTTCTGGTCTCCGTTCGGCGTGACTCGGAACGTCGCGGCCACAGGCTTCTCGCGGTGGTACAGGACCGCGGCGGCCGACGCCTGCTCGGCGAGGCGGGTGTGCGCGTCGAGGTACTCCGCGTACGAGTCCGGTTCGGCCTCTGCCCACGCGGTCTCGTCGAGCACGACCTGTGCGGGCTTCGGCTCGAAGAACACCGACGCGCGCGACCCGGACTTGCGGAGCGGGTCGCCCGCGGCGGCCGGCTGGGTCGCGGCCCACGCGTCGAGGATCTGCCGGGCCGCCTTCTTGCGTGCCTCCGCGGCCGCGGCGTCGGCGAGCGCCGTCGCGTACTCCGCGAGAGCGTCGTCGACCTCGTCGGGGATGTCGTCGATCTCGGGGGCGCCCGCGGCACGCCACTCGATGAACGCGTCAGCCTGCGCGACCAACTGGCCGATGCGGGTGTCGTCGCGGGGGATCCACCGGAAGCCGGCGAGGCCGTCATGCCCTTCGATGCCCCACGCGTACAGCCACCAGTCGACGCCGAGCACGTGCATGCCCCACTGGCATTGGTCGAGGTGGTCGGCGGGGACGTCGTCGCGGTCCCACTTCTCCGTGTGATGCTTCACCTCGGCGCCGAACTGGCCGAGCTCCTCGTGGATGCCGAGCCCGTCGGGGGTGGCGCGGTGCAGCGGGGCGTCGTGGTTGCCGAACAGGGCGTGTGAGGGGGCGAGGACCACGACCCCGTCGAGGTGGGAGGCGGCGGCGATCAGCGCGTCCTCGTGGTCGTGGCCGCGGCGGGTGTGCGCGTTGCCGTTGAACGTCGACCCGTTCAGCTTCTCGTCGAGGATGCGCCGCCACGTCTTCCGCGACCCCGCGGCGATCGCGTGCGCCTGCGACGCCGTCACACCCTCGTCGCGGCCCTCGTGCCACTCCTCCTCCGGGGCACCGTCCTCCACGATGACCAGCAGCCCGCGCTCCTCAAGCGTCGCCGCGCTCACGAGTCGGCCTCCGTCTTCGTCACGGTCACGTCGATGCCCTGCTCGCGCATCTGCCGCACGGTCTCGGCGAGCGGGTCCTCGACACCGAAGTCGAAGTCGAGGGTCGCGTCGCCGGTGCGCTCGGCGCGGTGGCGGGCGAGGGCCTCGAGGATCTCGGCGCGGTCGTCGCGGTCGGTGATCGGCTCGATGAACAGGACACCCGCCGTCGGGGTGTACAGCTCCTCGCCGCCGTCGTGGTCGATCGTGGTGCGTGCGCAGTCGACGACCATCACGACGACGTGACGCCGCTCCGGGTTGCTGACGAGCTGCGCGTGCAGCTTGTCCATGCCGTTGCGGTCGTACTCCTTCGGGAGTGCGCCAGCCAGTTTCACGCCCATGTCAGGACTCCTTCGTGGTGGTGCGGCGGCGGCCGCGTCGGGCATCGAGGACGGCGAGAGCGACGAACGCCCAGACCGTGAGTGCGACAGCGATAGCGAGCGCCATGATCGCGGCGACCATCAGATGCGCCCGAGGGTGCGGTCGGGCGTCAGCACGACCTCGGTCACCGACGGGAACCGGCGACCGGTCGGGTACGACAGGATCAGCAGCTCGTCGTCGGGGAACCAGCGGAGCCCCGACCCGTCCGGGAACCGCTGCCAGGTCTCTGCGTCCGCGTCGAACGTCTCCGCGGCGAGGTCGACCGCGATCGTCGTCGGCAGGAACCGCGCGACCCGCAGGAACACCGTCACGACGTCGCGCTGCGGGATCCGTGGGAGCGTCGAGTCCCAGTCGATGAACTCCCGCCACGCGGCGAACGCGAGGTCGTGAAGCTCGTTCGACGTGAGCGCCGCGCGGTGCTCCTCGAGCGCGTCGCACACGGCGGTCGCGTGAGCGACGCGCGCCCCGATCAGGAGAGTGTGGACGTGGTCGAGCGCGATGTCGTGCTCGATGTGCTGGTGATCCATTCGAGTGCCCTTCGTTCGGATCGGGGAGTGATGTTCAGATGTGAGGGGGACCGCCGGGGGCTACGCGTCTGGGGGTCGCGCATCCGTCTGGGAGGGGGTGCCCCCGGCGGTGGTCTCGGACTCGGCCATGAGGGCCATGAGCAGCGCGGCGAGGCCGGCGCCGCACAGCAGCAGGAAGACGCCGTCGATCGTCCAGTCCCGGGCGACCGCCTGGCCGACGCCCGCGAGGATCAGCACGGTGCCGATGAGGAAGCCGATGCCGCGGATCACGACGCCACCTCCGCGGAGACGGCGCCGAGGCGGACGCGGAGACGCTCAAGCCCGCGGATCGTGACCCGCACCTGCGGGGCGTCGACGACGACCTCGCCCGTGCGCGGGTGATGGTGCGACTGCGGCCGCTCAGCGAGATATCCCGCATCCACCGCCGTGGCGTACGCCCGCCACTTCCGGTCGCCGCCGCGGTACACCCACCGGAGCGACGCGAGCTGCTCGAAGAGTCGCTGCGGCCCGGTGATGACGCCAGCTCGTGCGAGCATCTTCGCCGCGTCGCCCACCGCGTAGTCGCCGTCCGCGGAAGCCAGCTCATCCCACGCCTCAGCGCGGGGCGTCAGCTCGGCGACGTGCGACTCGAGCGCGGCGACGCGAGCAGTCGTGATCTGCAGCGCGCGCGCCACGATCTCGTCTTCGCTCATCGGCGCCGCGGCCACCTCCTGTCGGCGCGTCTGCACCGCGAAGTACGACTGCAGCGCCGCGATCTCCGGCTTCGACCCGTCCGCGTTCTGGAACAGGATGTACGCGGCGTACCGGGTGAGGTGCACGTCCTCGACGCGACGTGACGCACCGGAGCCCACGTGGACCAACTTCGTGGCCTCACGAAAATGGTTCGCCGGGTCCATGCCCGACGCCGCGACGGACCTCACCGCGCGGCTGATCGCCGACGCCCAGTTCTCCCACCGCTCATACCCGGCGTGCGGCATGAGGTCGCGCGCCGACCACAGCTCCTCGCCTGTCACGTTCGCGATGCGGAGCGCGTCGAGATCGCTCGCGAGGTCCCCGCCGAACTGGCCGAGCACGCCGTGCACCATCGGCCGATGCACGCCGACCTCGAACGGCGCGTGCGACCCAGTCACGCTGCACGCTCCTGCGGTGCGG
>CAZDAO010000007.1:0-32533 GCA_964503015.1 uncultured Nocardioides sp.
CTGCGCCGCAGCGGCATCGGTCGATGTAGCACACGCCACCGTGCGCTGCGGGGTACTGGTCGTCATTGGATACGGGGCCGGTGTAGCATCGCGTGACCGTCTCACCCGGAATCGGTCGGTGTTGGTGTCGCATCGTCGAACCTCGAAATGCCCGCCCCCGCGACGATGAAACCTCGCCGCGGTGCGGGGGCGGGCCGGACTCGAGACCCGCGGCGAGGCACTGGCCGGGATGCGCTCCCGGGGGCGTTGTTACGAAAGGGCTGGGTGTCCTTCTCGATACCGCCCTCTGCGGCGACGGTTCGGTGGGCGGGTCCGCTCAGACAGAACCGCCAGCATTGGCCCGCGTGAGGCGTCAGAGACCACGCGAGGCCATGCCACTCCGCGACCCGGCGGCACCATGCGGCCACCTTGGCGGCGATGCGCTTCTCCGCGCGCGCTTCCGCTTCGGGGTCGTGCTCGCGCACGATCGGGCGGCCGGCGTTGTCATCGTCGCGGCCGAGCGCACGGATGCGCACGTACCCGCCGTCCTCGCCAGAGCAGCACCGTTCCGCGTGCCGCCGCTGCGCACGTTCGATCGAGCACAGCTCCTGCGCGAGCCGCGCCGCCGAGTAGGCCGACAGCGTCGGATACGCCCGGGCCAGCCGAGCAGATAGCAGCGCCTCGCCGCTGGGTTCACGCTTGGCCATCGTCGCCCCCTTGCTCGCATGAGCCGCAGTAGCCGGAGCCGGTGGGCGTCGGGTCCACCTTGGCGCAGCCGAAGCACGCGCCAAGAACCCGGATCCACGGGTCGCGGTCGTCGGCGCCGTCGATCGGCTCGGCCAATCCGAGCGCGGTCGCGTGCCTGCGAACGGCCTCGATTCGGTCGTGCTCGTCCGGGCCATCGTCGGCCATCACCACCAGAACGAGACGGCCGAACTCGGCCAGCCTCGCGTTGCGCTCCACAAGGGAAGCGCCGTCGTCGGTTACTCGCATCGTCTATCTCCGCCCTGTAGCCGCCGGTGCATCCGACAGCGCCCCGGGCAGGGGCATTGATCCCGGCGCTGTGGGCGCCGCGCCGGGGCTCGCGTCAACTCTGCCGGTGGCCAGCGGCGCACGTCAGCGGCTTACGGCATGGCCTCAGTTCACCTACGCCGTGGTCCCAGCACAGCACCTTGCACGTCCCAGGGGCGGCGCTTTCGGCCGCTGCTTCCTCCGACGTCCAGTAGCCGATTTCTTCAAGCGCCGACGCCGCGAGCTGCCGCGCCGTCAACGTGCGCCAGCCGGCCGCGTCCGACACGTGCGCGTCGGGGTGGATCGGAACGCGCACCGCGAGGTCCATTGCGATTTCCCGGAGCGCGCGCTCCATGATGGCCTCGCGCATCGCCGCGCTGTGCGGGCGGCGCTTCCGTTGGGAGGTCATCGCTCCCCACGCGACCGAATCTCGCGCAGGCAACCCGCGCAAGTCGGTTCCTCCGGGTCCTCGGTGTCCTCGCCGCACATGACGCATGGTCGGCTTTCCGGTGCAGCGTCCTCGGCCAGCGCGAACGGGCCGCTTGCCAGCGCATCGTTCGCGCAGTGTTGGAACATCGCGATGATGCCGTTGTCCATGTCAACCCGGACAAGGTCCACGGTCGCGACCGCGTAGCATTGCGGGGAGGATCCACCGGACACGTGAACGCATCCGGCGTCGTAGCATTGGCAGCGGGTCATCGCTCGCCCCCTTCCGCGCTGATGCAGCCGCGACCGCCGCAGCGCCGGCAGGTGCGCGCGTAGAACCCGAGGCCGTTGGGGTTGCGCGCGCTCGGCGGAGCCGCCTTCCGCGCGTCCTCGGCCTCGATCCAGTCGCAGATCTGTTCCGCGTGCACCGGATAGAACGGGCGGAGGTAGTCCACCAAATCCGCCAGCCGGCCATGGTCCAACATGCTTCGGCCGCGGGCATCGCACACCACCAGCAGCCGCGCGCGCAGCTTGGCGGGAAGGTTCGTCGTCATCATCGTCATCTCCAGTCAGGGGCGGCACCATCGCCACCCGCCGACCGATACTACGCTGTGGCATCGGGAATGCAACGGGGCGACTTGAGAAAATCTCGCGCGGTGCGCAAGCCGCGGCCGACCAGGCCGTTACGCCGCAGCGCCTCGAGCCCCCACCCGACCGCTACACTGGCGCGCATGCCAACCGGCATCCTCGCCGACATCGCCGCGGTCGCCCGTGATGTGCTCGCCCCATGCCGCAGGACCAGCCCCACGGTAGGGCGCGACCGCAAGCAACGGCGCCCCCCGCGATACCGCGAGGCACGCGGCCGATGCCTCGCCATCCTCGTAGCCTCAGGGATGCTCCGCCCAGGACAACGCCAGCCCACATGGGGCGACCTGCTCGACCCCGCGGTCAGACTGCCCCGCTGGGCATGGGAAGGCCTCGCACGGTGCGCGCTGCACCCGGACGCACCCGGCGGACCATGGATCGCCGCGGGACGCTGGCAAGGGCCGCCGCCGACCGGGGACAGCATGCGCCACGTCCGCGGCATCGTCCGACGGCACGCCCGCCGCGTCGACTCGCCCGTCCCGTGGCCAGGACCGGCCAACGCACGGGCCGCGTTCGATGCGCTCTGTCCGGCCCGCGTCCGGCTGTCACTGGGCGAATGGGTGTTGGCGTCGGTGTCGCCGTTCGCCGCTGGGCTGGCTCGTCACGTGGGAAACTGGGATGCGTCGCGCGGCTTGTTGCCCCCTGCCCGCGCATGGCCTCAGCCGTGGCCGCGGGTGCCCGAAGGTGCTGTGTCGCGGCATCTTGGCGGGCCCCCTCCGATCGTGCAGCAGCGGCGATCCTAGCGCGTCTGGCGGGGTGCTGCCTGCTGGCCGATCCGCCCGTGGACGCCGTGCACCCGCCGGCCGAGCTGCCCCCGATGCGTCGGTCGGTGCGGTGGTGCGTGGCGCTGGGCGTCACGGGCCGCGGGCGCCGGGCCGTCCGCGTGTCGACCCCCACCCCCGGGGGAGTCCGCCGCTGCGAATCGCGCGGGGGTTCCCTTGATCGGAGTCCCCGTTCGAGCATGCGCACCGTTCTCGAGCGTTCCCGGGGGCGGCCCTGCGCGCTGGTCCATTGGCGGGAGTCGCGCGGGTGCTGCGTGCCCTGGTCGGCTGCTCGAGAGTGCGTCGGCGTCGTGCCGCTGCCGTGCTTGGCGGCGCGTGCGAGCCTGGAAAGTGCCGCCGCCCGCCGCGTTGCTGGTCGGTTTCGCAGTCGTTCGGAGGATCCCCTGATGCGGAGGAGTCGCGGCGGACGGCGGCGGTGCTCGCTGCCTCTCGGGTTCCCGGGTTGCTCTCGGAGGCGAAGCCCTTTCTTCGCGGGGAGCGTTCTGCCTCGGAGACCGGGAGACCTGGTATAGCCACCCTTGTCAAGAAAACGCGACCTAAGTCAACTGCCTTTCTGGCACGTCACGCCGATTCCTGCTCGCGTTCTTCCGCAACCTTTGTGCGGGCAGTGCGGTATGCCGCCGCCAAGGAGTTGTTCCCGGCCGCCTTTTCCGCGGGTTTCGCGTGCGATTCGGGCGCGGCCTGCTCGAGCAGCAGTTCGATCGCGCGGAGCCGGACCTTGTCGTCCTCGCTGTGTCGCGCGAGGTTCTGCAGCTCGATCAGGATGGTGTGGAGCGACCACCGCTGTGCTGCGGGGCCTTGCTCTTGGGGCTCCGCGGTGTCATGGTGTTGCGTCATGGCCAAAAGCGCGCGTCAGATGTTCGAGGAGATGCAACGTCCGCGGTTCAAGGTCGCGTCGGAGGCGAAGGCCCGCGGCTTCCAGTTCCTGTCGGCGACAGGATACCCGATCGTGCTGTATCGGGACGAGCCCGGTCGCGAGCGTCCGATCCACGAGCACGCTGCGGACCCGTGGATGAAGCTGACGCTGCGGGAGATCCAGGAGATCGAGGAGACGGCGGAGAGCGGCGAGCAGTTGTGGGAGATGGTGGAGGGGTTGCGCGAGCAGCCGGAGGGCAAGCGCCGCGTGGAGGACCCGAAGGCCATGCAGGTGCGTCGCGCCCTCGAGGCGAAGGACGCGGAGCTCGCGGAGTTGCGGAGGGAGTCGGCGGAGATGCGCAAGGCGATCGCGTCGCTGCAGGGTCAGGGCAAGAAGAAGCCGGGTCCCAAGCCGAAGTCGCGCGACGACGACGACGACGAGAGCGATCTGCCGGCCGACGCGCTGAAGGGCTGACGTGCCGGTCATCGACGAGATGACCGAGCGGGACCTTGTCCGCTGGGTCGCTCGCGCGACGTCGGACGCCGGGTTCTGCGCGCGCGAGATCCTGGGCTACGACTACGACATCGAGGTGCGGGAGGAGCCGGGCCCCGGTGGCAAGATGGTGCTGCGCGAGCACCGCGTGAACGTCGGGACGGGCGGTGTGCGGGACGAGCCTCCGTACAGCGACATCGTCCACGGCGTCCAGGGTCTCGACAGCGACAACCCCAACTTCATGGTGCTGGCGCCGCGCGGCGGCTACAAGAGCAGCATCCTGAAGGGGGACTGCGTCTGCTTCCTGCTGGGCGACCTGAACCGCGGCGTCCTCTACATGAGCGCGCAGGACGACCAGGTGAACAAGCGGTCGGTCGAGATCCGCAAGGTCTTCGAGACCAACGAGCTGATCCACCGGATGCTCGGGATCGACCATCACCAGCCGTTGCGGAAGCGCATCTCCGAGATCAAGGGGGTGCCGTGGCAGACGAAGGAGTGGGTGTTCTCGGAGCGGTTCCGCACGAACGTCCGGGACATCCAGACGATGCAGACCGGGACGCTGGCGCGCCCGATGACCGGCGGCCACTACGACCGCATCTACCTGGACGACCTGATCGACCAGCGCAACTGCCGCAACCAGCAGGCGCTCGAGAAGGCGCGGTCGGTCCTCTCGATGGTGATGCCGCTGACGAACCCTGGGGCCCGCGTGATCGTGGCGGGGACGCGCTACCACCCGGGCGACATCTACAGCCACATCGAGAGTCTTGGCGGCTGGGACACCATGATCCTGGACTGCGGGTTCGAGATCGAGCGGACAGAGACCGGGCGCTACCGCCTCTACGGGACGCCGCGGTTCCCGCACCTGTCGCTCGACTACCTGCAGCAGAAGGCCAACACCATGGTCTTCACGGAGTTCGTCTCGCAGTACATGAACCGGCACGTCACGGACTTCGTGCAGGTGTTCTCGCGCGAGCAGTTCAAGTGCGTGCACTGGGACCCGTGGATGGGCCAGCACCTGACCGTCTGGATCCTGGTGGACACCGCGACCTCGATGAAGCCGGACGCCTGCCTCAGCGCGATCCTGGCGGTCGGTCTGGACGAGCAGCGCCGCGCCTACCTGCTGGACGGTCGGGTCGGTCGGTTCGAGGGCTACCAGATCCTCGAGCACATGTTCTCGATGCACCAGCGGTGGTCGCAGAAGGCGACGGTCGGTGGAGTCACGATGGAGAACGTGACGGCCAACCAGATGCTGTGCAGCTTCCTGGACCAGGAGCAGCGGCGCCGCGGCATCCGTCTGAACATCCGCACGCTGAACCGGGCCGGCAACGAGAACGCCAAGAACAAGCGCATCAGCAGTCTGGAGCCAAGGTTCCGCGCGGGCGACCTCTACGTGGTGGTCGACACGTTCCCCCGCACCTACGAGATCGACGGCAAGGAGAAGTTGCTGTTCGCTCCCGACGCCTACTACGACACGAAGTCGGAGCGTCACTACCCGGGCGGCGAGCTGGTCGAGCAGTTCATTCAGCACCCGCACATGCCGCTCAACCGCAAGGACATCGCGGACTGCCTCGCGGACATCGACTACACCCAGCGGGACGGGGAGCAGTTGTGCTACTGGCAGCGTCCCCCGGCCTCGTTCCCGAAGGTCATGGGCGGTCGGGAGCTTGCGCCGAGGGCCTGGCGCGGGCAGGATTGGCTCGGCCGCATCGGCCGTCCGCCGAAACCATGACGCAAGACACGCCTGCACGTCCCGCCGAACTGTCACCGGAGAAGCGGGCCCAGATCGCGCGGCGCATCGAGTTCGTGAAGACGCGGATGGACACGACGGCCTACAACGGCGGCTCGCTGGACGCTGCGTGGCTCCGGGAGTTGTCGTTGCAGCTCAACTACGCTCTGCAGGATCTGAAATGAGCATCACGGAACGAGCCCAAGGCGCTCCTGGGCAGAAGTTCTTGGGGAGGCGCGTCGCGACCGGGACGACGCCGGCGCAACTGGCCAACGCCAACCCATTCCCCGTCGTCGGTCTCACGACCGGCGTCCGCTTGCTGGTCGCGGGCAAGCGAGGCCAGACCTTCATCGTCGACAAGGTCAGCATCAACGGGATGCCCGGTTCGCCCGCGCTCGACGCGCAGGTCGCGACGTCGGTGTCGGCGCTGAACGGCGCGTTCATCCTGATGGCGTCGACCAAGGACAACGCCTCGGCCGACCTGGTCCGCCATCTGCTGCCGTTCTACCTCGGCGGCACGACCCTCTCGACGGGCAACACGGCCGCGACCATCGCGCTCGAGGGCCCGCAGATCGACCTGATGATCGACAAGCTCGGCTTCGTCCCGCCGAAGGTGCGGGTCGCGGCCGGCGATCGAGGGGTGCCGCCGTCGCTCGGCGTGTGCCGGGTCGACGGCGCCACCGGCTACGACAGCGTCACCCAGGACGTCGAGGTCGGGGCACGCTTCGTCAGCGAGGAGGCGGCCGAGCGATTCGGCATCCGGCCGGGCTGGTGGGGCCACCTGCACAGTAGCGAGGCCGACGCGGTCCCCGGCACCGCCAAGATCCTGATCCCGGCGCCGACCGCCAACGAACCGACGACCGGCCAGCCGATTGGCGGTGTCGCCACCGACTACTGGCGCATCCACACGCTGATCGTGCTGGCGGGTCCGCCGCAGGTGACTGGCGGCACCAACACCATCACGATCGGGACGGGTGCCACGCCGGCAACCGCTCCGATCCTGAGTCTCCGCGCAGCGCGTGCCGACGACAGCGGGTTCATCAAGGTGATCCTGACGGATGTCGATCTTCCGTGTCCCGCTGGCGCCGAGATCCGGGTCGCGCACGCGGGCTTCGGCACGGCCTCTCCGCTCGTCGCGCCCGACACGCGCATCAGCGTGATCGTGGGCGCCGAACTCTGCCCGAGCGGCGTCGGCCGCTTCATCAACAAGACGGGGGTGCCAACGTGAGCATCGGTCGCATCGCACGGTACCGGGATCTCGACCACGACACCCGGTTTCGCTTCAACCTCCACGACAGCGCCGCGGCGGCCCAGGGTTTCCTGTGCAAGCCGATCAAGGGCGCGCAGTACGTCATCGAGACGGTGGTCGTCACGCTGCAGCACGGGGCGGCCGCGGGCCAGCTCGCCAACGTCACGCTCGTGACGGTCAACGCGGCCGGCGTCGTGACCCCTGCCGCCCCCGGGTTCCGCCCGCTCTCCAAGCTGTTCTGCATCGGCAACAAGGGGTCGGGCCAGACGTCCGGCGTCTTCACGGTGAACGGCATCGAGCGCGTCGTGCCCGAGGGCTTCGGCATCGGATGGCACTGCATCACCGGAGCCGTCGGAATCTACACCTACTCGATCCCGACGTTCATGTCGATTCTCGTGGCCGGCCGCATCGAAGGCGTCCGTTCCGGCGAGGCCACCGACACGTTCGCCGGCACGCTGCAGCCGTTCGGCGGGGGCACCTGATGCTCGACCACTACCGCTACTCGCCGTGGTGCCGGTCGTTCAACATCGACGTCGGTGCCACGACGCTCACCCTGTTTGGCGAGACGGTCCCGCAGGTCACGATCCTCGGGAACGCCACGCACAACCAGGACCAGAGCCTCGGCATCACCGACATCGCGATCGGATCGCGGACCGCGGCGGCGATTGCCGGCGGGTTCGCGGTCCTTCGCCTCGAAGCGGTGCTGGACCCGGCAGGCACGCCGGTCATCCAGGTGTTGCGGACGTGGAGCGTCTCGCAGGGCGCGAACACCGCGATCAACGAGCACTACGAGACGCCGATCTGGTTGCCGAAGCGGTCGACCGCGGCCAACGCTGCGGCGACGCAGCTTCGCATCGCCTGCACGGTTCCTGGTGCCACCAACCTCGGGGCCGTGTTCGACCCGGAGGGCACGTTGACGATCAACGGCATCATCGGTGCCATCGCTCCCAACGTGGCGTACCGGACCTGATCCATGGCGACGATCGAGAAGCAGGTCATCCGCGAGGCTGCTTCTCGCGACATGTCGGCGGAGGAAGACCGCCGGTTCACCAACGTCCAGATCCCGTACAAGAACCTGGCGGATCACCCGGTGCTCGCGGACCGGGCCGTCAAGTTCGTGTCGCAGGCGCGACGGCGCTGGGAGTCTGGCGTCCGCAAGTACGCGGACGTGTGGAACTGGATCGACTACCTGTTCCGCGGCAACTCGCTGCGGTCAGGTGGTCGTGACGTCCACGTCCCGGAGCTGCTGAAGGCGCACCGCAGCCTGCTGCCTCGCATCGTCGAGGCGTTCCTGGGGAACGGCCAGGACTGGTTCGCGGCGGCAGGCGTCGACTCCGAGGACAAGTCGCGCGAGGCCGCGATCACCGCCTACCTCGAAGGCGAACTCGAGCGCAACCGATTCCGCGAGAAGCTGGTGGCGGGCATCAGCTCGATGCTCAAGTACAGCATCATCTGCTTCAAGGTCGCGTACGAGCGCAAGACCCGCCGCCAGCCCTACCACTGGGTCGAGGAGAAGCTGGGGAAGGACGGGCGCGTCGAGGAGACGCACTACCGCGAGTTCCGCGACATCGTCCACTGGGCCGGCAACAAGATCCACCTCGTCAAGCCGACGCGCCTGATCGTCGACACGCGTCGCTGGGACATCGACGAACTCGACTACATCGGCGACTTCGGCTGGTTCCCGATCGACGAGATCCTGAAGCAGGGCCACCTCTACAAGAACCTGGACAAGATGCGGGACAAGTCCCGCAACCTGAACCGCGGCGAGATCGACATCCCGATCGGTCGCGACACCGGCGTCAACGACTACGACCAGGACGCCGAGCAGGAGCGGACGCAGCTCCAGGGTGGCCGTTCGCGCACCGAGCTGACGGAACTGTGGGGCTGGTTCGACTTCAACACCGAGGAAGGCGGCGTCCCGGACATGCGCGAGGCCGTCATCACGGTGGCGGACGAGAGCGTGTGTCTGCGGTTGATGGAGAACCCGCACGACGACAAGCACCGCCCGTATGCGATCGGCCGGTTCAGCGACAACGGCTTCCAGTTCTACGACGTCGGGCTCTACGCGCCGGCCCTGCGCATCCAGGACGAGATCGACCACTTCCGCGGCTCGCTGCAGGAGGCTGCCGACAACACGATCGCTCCCCGCACGTTCATCAGCGGTCGAGGTGCGGACCTGCCGTCGTCGCTGCTCGACTCGCCGGTCGGCGCCGTGTTCCGCGACGTCGGCAACGTCACGTTTCAGCCGACGCCCAACCTGTCGCAGAGCGCGCCGCTGATCGACGGCATCCTGCGGCGCGACATGGAGGAGATCCTGGGCGTGCCGCGCATCTGGCAGGGCGCAGAGTCAGCGCCTGGCCAGGACAGCACCGCGACCGAGATCCGGCGCAAGATCGAGGAGGGCAACCGCCGGCTGCTCGGATTGATCTACAGCGTCGACGCCTGCTGTGTCCGCATGCTCCAGATCATGCACGCGAACACGCAGCAGTTCATGACGACCAAGACGAAGTTCCGCCTGCACAGCAAGCGGTACGCGAAGGTGCTCGGCGGCAACCAGTACGAGATCAAGCCGTCGGAGCTGATGCACTCGGTCGACTTCTACATCTACGGCGTGAAGCGCATCGCGACCTACGGGCTGCGCGGCACCAACATGATGACGTGGCTGCAGGTCATGATGCCGCTGATCGAGAAGAACCCGGGCGTCGTAAACGAGGCCGAGGCGCTGCGCGAGTCCTGGCGCGGCATGATGGGCGAGACCTCCGACGAGAACGTCATCAACACGGTCACGTCGTTCGACGCGCTGGAGGACCAGCACTCGGAGAACCTGCGGCTGATGCGCGGCATCCGCGTGGCGGTCGATCCGCGCGACGACGACGAGCAGCACATCCGCCAGATGTTCGAGGAGGGGGTGATCGCGGCGGTCCAGAAGAAGGGGGCGCGCAAGGACGCGGCCGACGCCGTCCAGGAGCACCTCGCGCTGCACGCCGAGCAGATGCGTCGGAAGCAGGCCCAGCAGCGCGCCATGGAGCAGGAGCAGCGCCGCCTCGGCGCCGGGCAGGAGCAGGAGCAGCAGGAGGGGCCGGACGCCGGAGCGACCGAGCGCGGAGCCCGCCAGACCAACGGCCCGGGCCTCCCGAGCCAGACCGCGAAGATGGGGCGCCAGTCGCCTGTGGAGCAGTCGCGCAATGGGACCGCATGAGCACTACGTTCGTCTGCAAAACGACTTGCAGCGACTTCGCCTGGAGAAGGCGATGGCCGGCGCCAGCGTCGCGTTGGGCTCGAGCGAAGCGTGGCGCGTCGTCATGGGCCAGTACCAGAAGCTCCTGGAGGCGACCCGGGACGCGCTGGAAGTGGCGTCCCAGGACCAGATCCAGGGCCTCCAGGGCAGCGCCAGTCTGCTGAGGAGCTTGCTGTCCGCCGCGAATGCGGCAGAATCGCACGTCGAACGACTCGACGGGCGCGTTGCCCAGATCGAGGCAGAGATCCGAGAACTCGAGGCCGCCGGCCTCAAACCACGAGGCGAAGCATGAAGGGCATGAAGAAGAACGGGACGACCCCCGAGATCGTGGCGCCGCCCAGCGCGGCGAGCGGCAGCAGCCGCCCCACCAAGCACCTGAAGCACAAGGACGTGGTGCCGGGCTCGACGAAGGGCCAGACCGTCCGCAAGTCGGGCGGGGCCAAGCAGTGACGTGTCGGCGGACCGCTCGCGCGTTGGCGGGCCGCCGAACCCATCCCTGACGCGATTCCGTGACGAGGCACGATAGGCTCGAACCCATGGGCGAGAACGACGACACGACGGCGCCGCCGGCCGACGAAACCAAGAGCGGGGGTGACGTAGCCCCCGTGATGATTCCCAAGCCGAGGCTGGACGATGCCCTTCGGAAGAACCGCGAGCTGCAGGCGCGCCTCGACGCACTGGAGGCCAAGAAGGCCCCGACCGTCGAGCCGCCGGAGGAGCCGGGCGAACCCGAGGAGCAGAAGAGGCCGACCAAGGCAACCCGACCGATCGGACAGGACGACGGCGACAGCCGTTTCGACAACCGAGTGATCCGCCTACGACTCGACCACAGCATCTCGCAGGACGCGGCCGAAGTGGTCGCGCGCTACGAGTCGCAGAACGGTCTGTCGCCGGCCGACGCACTCGCGTTCGCGAAGCAGCGGCGCCCCGACCTGTTCGGCAAGGCGGAGACGGGTCCGAACCCATCGACCCACACCGTCTCCACTCCTGCCAGCGGCGATGACGACGAGCCCCCGAAGGAACCGGAGCAGTCCGAGTTCATGAAGGTGCGGTCGATCAGCAACTTCGACCTCCGTGACCGGGCCGGTCGGAAGCGCGCCGTGGATCTGGTGAAGGCCAAGATGTTCGGGGGTCGAGGGACGAAGTAACCCATGGCATTCCCAGCAGTCTCCGGCGGAAGCGCCGGCTACCTCCGCGGCGCGTTCACGGGCAACGTCGAGGCCGAGAGCATCCAGAACTACCTGAACCAGATGCACCCGGAGCGTGCGACCCTGCACGCGATGTTCGCCCAGGAGATGTCCGACAGCGCGCAACCGACCGCGCTGATGGACGACACGCCGATCAACCGCTCCACCACGATGGTGAGCGACACGGCCTCGGCCTCCAAGGCGGAGGGCGCGGTCGCCACCTACAACGTGCCGGCCACGCCGGACCGGCTGTTCAACCGGATGCAGACGTTCCACCGCGGCGTCGCGGCGTCGCGCACGGCGCAGCGCGTCCGGCTCTACGGCATCGAGGACGCGATGGATCGCGCGATCGACAAGGCGCTCGTCGAGGTCATGGACCTGAACGAGATCGCCATGCACTTCAGCGAGGGCAGCAACTCGTCGCCGACCCAGATGATGGGCCTGATGACGTGGTGCGCGGCCACGGGTCTCGAGCGGCGCCACGGCACCGGCTCGGCGAGCTGCGGCGACGGCCTGCAGACCGTGGCCTCGACGTTCTACAGTTCGATGTACAACGCACTGGGCACGTCGATGAGCCGCGACCTGCTCTACGACCAGGTCTTCGGTCTCGGCTGGCGCATCGGCCACCGGATCGACGGCAGCATCATCCTGTGCGGCGACAAGATGATGAAGGCGTTCGCCGACCTGCCGCACCAGCCGGGCAAGGACGCGCTGAACCAGCGGACGATCTCGGCGAACGACCAGACGCTGAAGGACATCCTGACGGTCGTGCAGACGCCGGCCTACGGCACGTTCTACCTGATGCTGGACCGCTTCATGGCGGAGCCCGGCGTAAACATCGACTACACCAACACCGGCTACACGGCCGGCCAGGGTGGCGTCGGCACGCTCACGGGAGCTCCGGCGATCGGGACCGTCGACCAGACGATCCTGTCGGTGATGCCGAGCGAGTTCAAGATCCTCGCGATCGACAACATCGGCTACAAGGAACTGGCCGAGGACGGCGACTACAGCGCCGGCATGGTGTTCAGCGAGAAGACGCTGAAGTGCGAGCACCTGTTCGGCGTCATCGGCGGCACGAAGCTGGCCGTCTGATGCGCGAGCGCCACTGGTGCCAGCGTTGCGACTCCGTGCTGCGGGCGCCCTGCTCGCAGCACGAGAGCCGTGCCATCGGCCACGATCTCGACGTCGAGGTCGTGGTCATGGACCGGAGCTACGGCTTCGACGTGCAGAAGCACGGCTTCCGCAACAACAGCTCGGCAGCGGTGGCGACCGGCCGCACACCTCGGCAGCACGAGGCCGCGACGCGCGCGACCATCGACGAGATGCGCAAGAGCGCGCTGCAGGCGCGGCGCGAGAAGCGCGACGGCGAGGCGCGGGTCGTCGGAGCAGTCCCGGCCGCCATGCTGTTCGGGATGAAGCGGCAGTACGGCGACAGCGTCTTGCAGGACCCTCGCCACACGTTGAAGGAACTCGGCCTGTGGTGGGGGTGATCCGTGGCGAAGCGATACGCAGTCCTGACCGTCGGGCAGAGCAACGCGGAGCCCAGCGGCGTCCTAACGGGCGGTAGCGGCTACTTCGCGGTCGTCCCGGAACTCAACTACACGGCGCTAACCCCATACGGCGGCGACCCGCTCTACGGCAAGGCGTCGCGGAACCTCAAGTTCCTGACGTTCTACAACTCGGGCGACGTCGCGACCTACCCTGTCGGCACGCCTCCTCCACCGTTCACGACGTGGGAAGGCTACGGGCAGTGGCTCGAGTTCACCCACCTGGAGGGCCCGGTCGACAACCCGCACCCGACGGGCTTCCAGTACCCCAACTGCTTCCACCGCCCGCTCGGCCAGTTGAAGGACTCGATCGCCCCGGGCAACCCGGCCGTCGGCGTCTACGGCGCTGGCGTCAGCATCGGGGTCGAACTGGGCGTGCGGCTCCACGGCTTGATCGGCGAGACCATCTACGTCCACAACGCCGCGATCTCCGGGACGCAACTGCAGTTCAAGGAGCCGATCAGCGCGAACACCCCGGCGCAGTGGGCGTGGTTCGACGCGCGCTACCACAACTGCTGGGCGCCCGGTGACAGCGACGGTCTGTTCGCGCGGCTGCTCGTCGAACTCGACGCGGCCAAGCTGGCGGCGGAGGACGACGGAGACGAACTGGAGTACATCGCGTGCTTCATCTCGCTGGGCGAAGCCGAGGCCAGCGTGCTCGCACCGTCCGCGCAGGCGCAGTTCCCGGTGACCGCACCGAAGTTCGTCGCCGCGATCCGGCAGGCGCTGTTCGACCGCGGCCTGTGCAGCACGTCCCCGCACTACTTCCCGGTGATCTGGGAGAAGCTCGGGACCGACCTGTCCGCCGCGTCCTACACGGTCTCGGCCGTCAACACGGTGCTCGACGCGATCGCGAAGGACGACCCGTGCTTTGGCACCTACGAGACCACTGGCTTCAGCAAGCCGGACGGCCTGCACTTCGACGTGTCGGGCATCCGAGCCCGCGGCGAGCAGTTCCTGGCCAAGTTCCAGGAGGTGCGGTCCCGCATCTACGTGGGGATGTCGATGGACGATGTCCCGACGCTCGACGAACTGCGGGGCATGGTCAAGATCGAGGTCGAGCGCAACACCGGCGGCACCGACACCGATGACGCGGTCCTCGACAAGGCCATCAACGACACGCTCGACCTGCTCTACCAGACGGCCGGCGACAGCGCGTGGTGGCTGGAGCACAAGGTCGCGATGTCGCTGGAGTCCGGCAGCGTCACCGAGGTGATCGACCTGCCCCGCACCGTCACGCGCCTCATGGAGATCCGGCCCATGGCCTACCCGCTCGAGCAGC
Organism: uncultured Nocardioides sp.; assembly: GCA_964503015.1. Classification (GTDB taxonomy): domain Bacteria; phylum Actinomycetota; class Actinomycetes; order Propionibacteriales; family Nocardioidaceae; genus Nocardioides. The sequence goes on from CAZDAO010000007.1 coordinate 14,424, forward strand.
TCGAGTGGACCATGGTCGGGCACTCGGACAACGGCCGCGTCCAGATCGTCCTGGGGAGCCCCTACGCCGGCATGGTCAACCTCCACTGCATCTTCGAGCCCAGACGCCTCGTCTCGGCCGGTGAGCGCCCTGTGCTTCCCAGGCAGTACCTGAGCGCCGTGGTGGCTGGCGCCGCGTGGCGAGTGGTCCACCAGTCCGGCAACGCGCAGTTGGAGCTGAAGCTGCAGCAGACCGCGGACCGCCTGATGGAGCGGGTCAGCGGCCACATCAACAAGGTGCTGCGGCAGAAGCGGCAGGTCATGACGCACAGCCGAGGCCGGCGCAACACCCCGCACTACAACGGCCCGTCCTACCGCCGGGGCTACTACTGATGACGAACTTCGGGCAGTCGCTGCAGCCCATGAACCCTGGGCTGTGGCCCGGCGCCGACCACGAGTCCGTCGCGGACCGCGGCGAGAGCTTCCTGCGCCGCATCGTCAACGGCTACGTCCGCGGCAAGGAGATCCGAACGTGGCCCGGATGGAAGTGCGTGGCCAACCCGGTGATCGACTCGGCCGACCAGTTCAAGGGGGCGCTGCAGGTCGGCTACCGCGCCCCCGCGATCGACGCACGGCGCCCTGTCGCTCGCCGCGCCAGCGTCACGGACAAGTACCCGCTGCGCATCGCCCACGAGGAGGAGATGCAGGTCTACGCGGACCCCGTGAACCTGCATGGGTTCCACCCGCTCCGCGGACGAGTCGCGATCCTTGGCGAGTCGTCGCTGCGCATCGAGCCGATCATCAACGCCAGCTCGCCAACCGTACCGCTCGAGATCATCTCGTTCGACGAGTCGGCGTCGCATGCCGGCCAGGTGCGGCTGCAGTTCTCGGCCCCGATCGTCGGGGCATCCGGCACCTTTAACAACCTGCAGGCCGGCGACGCCCTGTTCATCGCGGACCTCGCGAGCGACACGGCGCAGGCCGCGTGCGATCTGCTGAACGGGAGGTCGCACTTCGTCGTCGAGATCGCGGCCGGCGGCGTCACGCTCCAGACCATCTACACGGCCGACAGCGGCGTGCTCACGAGCAATGGCCGGTGTGGCCGCACGATGGGCAACCTGACGGGCAACCTCGGGAACGGCAAGCGCGTCTACGGCGAGCCGGTTGCCGGCGAAGCCATCCAGGACCGCGACAGCCTCACGTGCTGGTGGATCGACGACGACATCGACGTGGACGGCGACCCGGTGCGCGCTGCGCACGCCGCCTACGTGGCGAACCGGCAGCGCGACTTCGCGGACCACACCAAGGACACGCCGGTCGCTACCGTGCAGGTGCCGACACGGCTCGTCGAGGGCTACACGCCGTTCGCCTTCCAGAGCTTCACGCCGGTCCCGAACTGGGGGATCACGCGGCGGCCGACGCTCGAGCTTCCGTTCCGCCTGGTCTCGGCGGTCGGCGGTGACCGAATTGTCGCGGCCGCCCGCGGCTACGGCTGCCTGTTCCAGATCCCGTGCAAGGTGCCGGTCACGGCCGACCTGCAGACCGATCCGTTCGACGGCGCGTGGGAGTACCACAACTCGGTCTACGACCGGCCGCGCATGCTCGGGGTGCCGAAGGGACAGATCCTGGAGGCATCGTTCGAGCAGGGCCTGACGACCGATCCGCTGTCCGCGACCCCCATCTACCACGACCTGCACTTCACCGAGCGGGCCGACGCCTTGGGCTTCCTGCCCGGCACCTACCGCGTGGCCATCGCCTACCGCGACGACGCGACCGGCGAGGTCGGCGACCTGAGCGAGGTGTGGGAGTTCACGATCCCGGCCATCGTGATCCCGCCGGCATCCGTCGGCACGCAGAGCTACGACGTCCACCTCCCGATCATGCACCCCGGCTACGTCATGGCCGAGTGCCTCGCGATGAGCGTGATGCTGTTCATGTCGGAGCGCAACGCCGACTCGCTGCAGCACGTCATGACGTTCCAGCTCGGCGACCAGAACACGGCGTTCTCCGGTGGCATCCCGATCACCGGGTCGAGCCAGTCGAGCCAGTACGGCCTGAACGTGTGGGGCGCGAGCAGCAACGCGACCCCGACGGTCCCGCGGCCGATCGAGCTGTTCAACACCATCACGCTGCCGATCGAACCTCTCGCCGACTCGGAGCTGTTCAACCCGGACATCCTGGTCCCCGACATCTTCAACATGCCGCGCGGCGGCAAGTTCGTGAGCATCACGCGCGGCGTCATGGTGTCGGGCGGGATCGTCGGGTCCTACGGCCGCGATCGGGAGTTGATGATCGGGACGGCGCGCCTGTTCCACGAGGCCGTGACCGGCGTCAACCGCGAGAACATCCCGAGCATCCTGACGATCCCGCGCATGGGAGGCCAGGGCGCCAGCCAGCAGATCGCGCCGTGGCCGGTCGCCAACGGCATGCTCCCGTCGAGCTACGGCGGCATGCCCGTCATCTCGCAGAGCCTGTTCCCGTATCCGGTCGACCGGCAGGAACTGAACCGGATGCTCAACCCGAAGGCGGCCAAGAACGGCACGGCCGCGACCCGGGAGAGCATCCCCTACATGAGCCGCTGGGACCTGATCGAGCAGGTCGTGCGGCTCAAGAGCGGCCGTCAGGCGGCGCCAACTGCGGTGTTCGCCCAGCAGCTCCGCGCACAGCTCCAGACGTCCGAGCTCGGGCAGTTCGGCCTGACCCTGTCGATCGGCGACATCATCACGGACCCGAAGAAGGACGACGACGTCGAGGCGGGCAGCGAGTTCCGCGGCGTCCTGGTGTTCTGCAGCAAGCGCCAGACCTTCTCGCTGGCGTGGCAGGTCGGGCCGAGCGGATCGGTCCCGTTCACCGTCAGCAACGAGTTCGGGTGCATTGCGCCCAGCACGATGGTCGAGGGCGACGCGATCCTCGCGTGGATCAGCGCGCGCGGCCCCGTCGCCTACACGCCGTTCGGGTCGGTCGAGCAGATCGGGCGACAGTACACCCGCGACTTCACCGGCCGCCATGCCCGCTTCCTCCGCGACAGCAACGGCATGATGCTGCACTCGTGGGCCGCCCACGACGAGGAGCGCGGCCTGCTGCTGTTCGGGGTGTTCGAGAACCGGCACAAGGGCACGGCCAATGAAGTGTCGGTGCGGTGGAAGGGCCAGGACTACCTGTGGGACGCGGCGCCCGACGAGGTGAAGTCGAGGTTCCCGTGCGACGTGGTCCTGGCCTACAGCGAGTCGACGCGCGCGTGGAGCGAGTGGCAGCCTCCTGCCGGCCTCGAAGTCCTGGGGATGGGATCGGTGCGGTGCAAGGACGGGCAGCTCCGCATGGCCTTCCTGGCGCGCGACAAGCGGCTCTACGTGCTCGACGACGACTTCGGCGACACCAACCGCGAGCCGCTGATCCTGATCGTCAACGACGACCACGCCGACGTCTCGATCGTGAACCACGGCAGTGCCATCGGCCAGACCAGCACCTACCTGAACGGCAACGGCGCGTTCCTGCGCAACGGCGCACCCGTCCTGATCTACGACCTGGAGAACAAGCTGCGCTACGAGACGACCGGCCAACTCGTGTCTGGCGTTCCCGGCCAGATCCAGCTCGGCCAGAACGTCACGGTCAAGGACGGGTGGAAGATGCTGGTGATGCCGAAGTCCATGACGATCGAGACCGGCTTCATCAACCGCAAGGGCTCTCAGTCCCAGCGGATCTCCAAGGTCATGCTGCGGGGTCAGCCGCGCTCCAGGATCCAGACTGGCGGCCTCACCGCGGTGGCGCAGCCCGTGTGGGCAAGGGCCACGATCACGAAGCAGACGCCAGCCTCGGGGCTCCACGGCGGCGGCGTCGACCGCAAGAAGCCGACGGTGATGCACACCGGCCTCGGCGAGTACATCGGGTCCAGCGAGTTCGAGGGGCAGAACCGATTCCTCGCGCTCGACAAGGGCTCGAGCGACGGTCTCGAGCAGATCGTGACGGTCGAGGTGTTCGGCGGTGCTCAGTTCTGTTGCCAGGACCTGGTCCTGTCGGTGGGGTGACGATGGCCGAGCCTCGCGAAGTCAGTCTGGAGATCGGGGCGGCACCCGTCACGTCGATGGGGGCGCGCGAAGCGCGGCGCCCGGAGGCCCCCGTCACCAACACGGTGACGGCGAGGCTCGCGTTGTTCGGGGTCGTGCCGGACGCCGTCCAGGAAGACCTTGGAGAGCCCGAGGCCGCGGAGGTCGTCTACGACGCGCTCGGCGCCGACGAGGAGTTGTGGGCCGCGATCTACTGGACGGAGGACTCGGTCGACCTTGGCGGTTCGCCGCTGTCGTCCGGCACCTTCGAGGTGGTCGACGAATCCCTGGTGGTTGGCGACTTCTGCGAGGTCGTGTTCATCGACGACGCTTCCATGCACGGCTACGGCGAGTGCCTCGCCGACGAGAAGCTCACTGTGGCGTGGTCGTCGAACGGGTCCGTCACGGACGTCAAGACGTTCCGCTACCGCAAGATGCTGGTGGCACCCTGATGGCCGAGCCGTACCCGATCCCAGAGAGCGCTGGCCGGAAGACGTGGGCGATCTGCGAACTGATCCGCCCGGATCCAGCCAATGCTCACACCGGCTACCTGATCCAGGATCCACCGTCCTACACCGACGAGCACGGAGTCACGAGGACGTGCCCGTCGCAGTTTGATCTACGGCCGGCGCCTCCCGGCCAGGACTACGTCCCGACGGACCTGACGAGCACGAGGCTCCTGGGCGGAGGCGGCGGAACGGTCATCGACAGGGTGACGTTCGGAGACCGACCGCTGATCCCTCTGAGGTGGGAGACCACGATCACGCCTGGGCCGATCGTCCGCGACTGGATGTCGCTTGGCACTCGCCCGCACGGCGGCAACTCGCTGCAGATGAACGAGCGCATCATCGAGCGCAACATCATCGTGCCGCCGTCCGGGAGCACGCCTGCTTTTCCACTGCCTGGGTATGCGCACCACAACCCGAACGCTGGCGGCGCCGGCATCTGGATCCCGTTCAGGGAGGCTGGAGGCGTTGTCGACCCGCTCATCAACACGGGCGGGGCGCCACTACACTACCGATGCTCCAACGACCCTGACCTGCTGTTCGAGGCCGGGCAGATCCCGATGGAGTTCGGAGGCGACCCCGGCGCGGTCACTGGAGCGTTCCACGGCAACGACAACGACAAGCCGGCGATCTGGTGGCTGAACCGCATGTTCGTCCGGCTGCGCAAAATGCGCGAGTTCGGTGGCGTGTGGTACCGATGGACCAGGTGGTCGTTCAGCCGCTTCGACTGGAAGAACTCCGGGATCTCCAACCCGATCTTCTCGGTGATCGGCACGTCGATCGCCACGGTCGGTCGCCTGTTCGACGAAGCCTACGTCTACGACATGCGGCGCAAGCAGTTGTTCCCGCTGCCTGGATTCGCCCCGGTTCCGCTCGCGACCGGACAGAAGGTCGCGTCGTGGTCGTTCTCGACGTCGAGGTTCGCGGCGGTCGAGCGCGACGGGTTCGGCGGTCCGGTTCTGTTCGCCAGCAGCAGCGAGGTCTTCAACAGCGGCTACCTCGCGATCATCCTGCGGGAGTCGACGTCCGACTTCTCGGTGGCGCTCGCCGGTAAGATCCACCCGACCGACGTCAGTAGCCCGAGGTTCGAGGCGCGGTCTCACGCTTCAGGCCCGACCAACATCAACATCAGCCAGAACCACCCGCTCAACGCCCCGGCGATCGTCGAGAACAACGTGGTGACGCACCTCGACTTCAACAGCAGCACCGCCACCGGGCGCAGGGCCGGGTGGGTCGGAGCCATGCAGTACCTGCGGACAGGGCTGTTCAACTCGCCGGACAACGTCATCCAGGACTGCGACGAGCTGCACGACTCTGGCATCCTTGACGATCGGCCGGAAACCGATCTCCCCCAGTCCGTGATCGACGACACCGAGTTCCCACCTGAATCATGGCGGCGCAACGGAAGACGCAGGGCATGACCAGTACCGAAATGACGCTCGGCCGGTCGACCAAGATCCAGATCGGGATCGCGGCGACGCTGTTGGGCGCTGGCATGGCGCTGTCCTGGAAGGTCGGGACCGAGGTGCAGAAGATGGCGAGTTCGATCGACCAGCTCAGGTCCGCCGTCCTGAAGCTCGAGGAGAGCCAGACGAAGCGCCTGGAGTACTGGGTGAAGCTGCTGCGCGAGGCGAATGACGGCCAGTTAAGGGTCCCGGACTTCCCAAAATGACGACGATGCGCACGATCTTGGTGGTCTGCTGGATCGCGGTGGCGTTCGGCTACTGGTCACGCATCCTCATGACGTCCGACGTGATCCGGCGGATCGCGTGGTTCGCTCTTGGGTGCTCAGCCTCGGCACTCTCCATCACGTTCGGCACCGCGGTGGTGTTCGCTCCTGGCGGCGGCATCGCGGCTTCCATCGCTGCTCTCGCAGCCACCGTCGGGATGCTGATCCTGGTGCTGTGCGACATCGACGACCGCAGAGGCAAGCCATGACCACGAGAGCCAAGCAGGTGTCCACGTTCGCGCTGGGGGTCCTCGCGACCGCGTCGCTGATCGGCGGCATCGGCTGGGTGTTCCAGGGGACCGGCACCAACGACCTCACGCTGAACCAGGCGATCTACGTGATGCGCAGCAAGGACTGGGCGCGTCTGGGGGTCGCCGCCGTCTACGGCCACGCCGCCGTGGCCATCACCGAACTCCAGGAGATTGCGTCGCACCCCGGGCCGGCGCAGGAATCCGCGATCACCGCGCTCCAGACCCTCGCCCGGCTGGCACAGAGGTGAAGATGGCTCCGAACCGCATCCAGGTCGATCCCAAGGTCGACGCCGGCTCGCTCATCACGATCTGCTACGACTTCTCCGCGAGTCCGGCCGTCACGGGCGAGCACTCGCTGGTCCTGTCGAACCCGCCGAACGATCCCGTCGAGACCACCACGCTCACGCCGGAGGAGCCGTGCTGCACCGTCTGGATCCCCCAGGGGTTCTCCGGGCCCGTCACGATCTCGGACCCCAGCGGCGACTCGGCCGACGCCATCACGGACGCGCTGCAGTGAAGGTCTCCGGCGTCGTCCTGATGGGCCTGGGGGCCACGCTGTGCTCCTGCGCGGCGCTCCAGGCCGTCGGCACGGCCACGGGCCTCGGCGCGGCCTACGCCGTCCTGAACGGCATGCTGGCCGACGGCACGATCAGCCAGCCGGCCTACGACGGGCTCATGGCCGCGTTCAAGGCGATCGAGGCCGCGCTGATGGGCAAGATCGACGGCGCCGGCCTTGGCGCCGGCATGTCCGGCGCGGTGGCCCTGGCGCTCGGGATTGTCCGGGCATGGCGCGGCACGTCCGCCCCACCCGATGAGAAGGTCGAGCGCAAGGTCAGGAAGCGCACCCGGAGGCCGCCGAGTGGCTGAGGTCGTCGCCACGACGGTCGACCTGTGGGTCGTGCATGCGCCGGACGCCCAGGTCCGCAGTGCCGTCGCGCTCATCGAGTACGACCCGGCCACCGACTTCCGACGGGACGAGCGCGGCAAGTGGCTGGTCTCGCTGGTCCAGAAGCGCCGCACCGGCGACGTCCAGGTGACGCGTCCGGTCCAGGTCTCCAGCTCGCGCGATCGCAAGATCATGCTGGGGCAGCCGACCGCCCGCATGACCTACTCCGATCCGGTCTACCTGCGCATCGTGTACAGTGCGCCCGACGGCGCCGCCGCCTTCTTCTGGGCGGGCTCGACCTACGTGTCCGTCACCCTCAACCTCAACTGACCATGGGCTTCTCCTTCGGCGACATCGGCAGCTTCTTCGGCGACGTCTACGACTCCGTGGAGGGCGCGGTCACGGACGGGCTGCGCAGCACCGGGCTCCGCGGGCGCAAGACCGGCCCGGGTCAGGGGCAGGGTCGCATGCCCGGAGGCCCTGGCGACTACGAGTGGGACACGGAATCCGGGCTGCCCATGGGGTTCAGCGACTTCCCGGATGCCGGCAGGGCGCTCGAGTTCCAGGCGTACAACACGCGCCTCGTCGCCGAGAAGAATGCGCGGTTGCGGCGCGACGCCATGAACTACCTGCGTCAGGGCCGCACCCTGACCGAGTCGTTCCGGCCGGGCGGCGCGTCCAGCTTGATGCAGGGCAACTACCGCGCGATGGCATCGACGGCGCTCTCGAGCCAGATCGAGGAGACCGACATGCTCCCGCGGTTCCGCGAGCAGGCCGGCGAGGATGCGCGTCGTGCCGCCGAGAGCGCGGCGAGGCAGCAGCGCAACTTCGACCTGCTGGTCACGGCCGGAACTCTGGCGGCTGGCAGCCTTGGCGCTGACGGCGGCGCGCCGGCTGGTGGCGGAGGCTCGCCGGTCTCGTTCGCGTTGAACGGTGGTGGCGGTAGCGGCGGTGGTGGCGCCGCCGGATACGACGCCGGCGTCGCGATGGGCGGGGTGCCGCCGAGTTCCGGCGCCAACCAGAGCACGCTCCCGGGCGCGGCTGCCGGCGCCGACGTCGGGACCAACCGGCTCCCAGGGGCTCAGGCTGGCGCCAACGTCGGGACCGCTCCCGGTGTCGCGCCGGCCGTCGTGTCGCCCGAGGGCGACGTCGGGACCGTCGGGCAGGGCGGCCAGCAGAACCGTGGCGCCGGACAGGACGGCCAGCAGAAGCAACAGGCGTACGACCTGTCCGGCGACATCGCACTCGTGATGCACGCCGAGGAGACGGGAATGCAGTTCGACAGCTTCGTCGACACCATCACGAAGGGCATGCTGGCGCGCAAGGCAGGGATCCTCGCGGAGGTGATGTGATGCCGCAGGAACGGACATTCGAGTCGCAGGCGTTCGCGGCCGACCAGCGGTGGCGCGGCACCGAAGCCAAGATGGAGGCGGACCGCCACATCGGGGCGCGCGCCGTCGAGTTCGGCCGCGACATGGAGAACCGCCGCCGCTACGAGCAGGAGTTCGCGCTGCGCAGGCGCGAGAGCGAAGTCCAGGAGCGCCAGTCCGTCCAGGACTTCCAGCTTCGCGCCCAGCAGGCTCAGGTCGAGATGAAGCACCGCGCGCTCCAGACTGTGGAGATGCAGCGGCGCCTGCAGTTGATGGCGCAGATCAACGAAGTCGAGGCCGCCGAAGTCACGCTGGAGTCGCAGCGCCTGCAGAACGAGCGGATGCGCATCGAGGTCGACAAGCTGAAGTCGGTCGAGCAGGGCGAACTGCCGAGCGACTTCTGGATCCGCAACGCCGATCGCAGCAACATCGAGTTGGAGGCGATCACCGGCTACACCTACGTCAACGGCAAGAAGACGCCGCTGACGCCGGAGCAGCAGCAGCGCCGGGTGAAGCAGCTCGACGACCTGCACGCGGCGCGCGTCAAGTCGTACGAGAACAGGGGCGGCAGCAGTACTCCGAGCATCGAGGAACTGCGGGCCGAGGCAGCCGCGCGCAACGGCGGCCAGGGCGGCGGCTTGCTTCGCGATGGCAGGCAGCCTGTCCAAGGCGGTCAGGAGAGCCCAATCAGGGGCGTGTCACAGGAAGACGCGCCGATCGTCGAGGACGCGGTCGTCTCGGCCTACCGTCGCTACCTGGACTCGCAGGGCGGTCGCGGCATGGCTCCCGAAGTGACGCCGGAGGACCTTCGCCTGCTCGCCGAGTCGTACGCCGAGAACATGGCGGAGTACGTCCAGGGCTTCGACGGCGCACGTCGCGAGAAGGCCATCCACCGCTTCTGGGAGCGCGTCTGGAACAGCGGCGGGTTCGACAGGTTCATCCAGTACAAGTCGACCCAGCAGGGGCAGGCCCTGTTCGGCAACCGCTGATGCAAGACCCGCAGAAGCAAGATCCCCCGTGGCTCGTCAAGATCCCGAGGGAGCAGGACCCGGATCCGCAGGGTGACGAAGGCGGTCTCGCGATCCGTCTGGATCCCGATCTCGTGGCTCGCGATCGCCGGGCGCTGTCGGCCGAGGCGTTCGGGTTCTGGCCCGTCACGGCCGACCTGTCGAAGCGCGCGGCCCGCGGTCTCGCCGACGCCTCGGTCCGCAGCGTCGACACCATCGGCTACGGCTGGAGCCTGCTGTGGCAGCACGCCGTCAACCTCTCGAACAAGTGGGACCTCGGCCAGATCGGGCGCGAGGAACCGGAGAAGCGGTGGCTTCCGCGCGCGTTCCGCCCGGTCAGCGAGGCGGTTGGGAAGCCGGACGCCGACTCCCTGGACGTCCTGGAGGGCCTCGGACTGGTCGACGACGCCGACAAGATCCGGCGCGGCCAGAGCGAACGACTCGCCGAGTGGGAGATGCCCGCGGCGATCGCGGGCGAACTCGCGAGCTTCGCGACGCCGGGCGGTCCGGTCAACCTCGTGGGCAAGGGCGGGCAGCGCGTCGCCCAACTCGCGACCTCGCAGATCGTCGACGCCATCGCGTTGGCCGGTCCCGCCAACCGCTACCTGCGGAAGCTGGTCGACGCCGGACAGATGAGCGTCGAGAGCGCCGTCGAGGCGATCCGCTCCGGCAACGTCCTGTCGGCGATCGCCAAGGCCGAGGGTCGATCCGTCAGCATGGCGGCCAAGGCGGCCGACGCGACTCCCGCGACGCTCGGCGAGTACGGGTCGCTGCTCGCCCAGACCTACGCCTCGGCTCCGGCCGACCAGGCTGAAGATGCGCTCGAGCACATGGCGCTGCTCGGCCCGGCGTTCATGGGGATCTCGAGGCTCGGCCGCTGGGCCAGCGGGAAGCTCGTCGACGCCGCCGTGACGCCGGAGGGCAAGGACGCGCTGCTACGTCTCTGGGACGCCTCGCAGAACGGCAAGCAGCCTGGCCTGTGGCGCTCCCTGGGCAGCCTGTCGGCTCGTGACCAGTCGGTTGTCGCGGCCGCCGAACTGTTCACGGCGACCGTCGAGAGCTTCGCGTTCACCGCGACCAACGAGGACGCGATGGACGCGCTGTTCGACGCGGCGGCCGGCAAGCCCGGGTCATGGTCGCGGTTCGGTCAGGCGTTCGCCGGGACGTTCGCGGGCATCCTCTACGCCAAGGGGATGCCGTGGGCGGACCTGCCCTACTTCAAGCGCGTCCGGCCGGACCTGAACAGCCTGCGGACCGAGCGGGAGCGGCAGGAGCGCCAGAAGGCGGAGCGCGAGCAGGCTGCGCAGGCCGCCGAGCAGGCGCGCATGCAGGAGGCGCAGGGCCGCGAGCAGAAGTTCCAGGCCGGCCAGGAGGCGGCGGCCGAGGTCGGCGCGGCGATCCGCCAGACCGGCAAGGACGTGGCGCGCGAGTTCCACGTGGAACGCAAGGTCCAGGAGGACGCGGTCGTCAACAGCATGGTCGACCCGCTGCTGCGCTCCGGCCTGACGATCGAGCACGCCCGCATCGACCAGCCGATCCCCGAGGTGAAGCTGAACACGGTCGACGGCATGGGAATCACGGTGCGGGTCGAGGCGCCAGGTCAGGTGATCCTGGACGTGCCGCAGCGCATGTGGGCGCGCGTCCGAGGCGGCGAGCGCCCGGAGGGCCCGCTGCAGGGCACGGAAGCCGCGACCTTCCTGAACGACCTGTCGATGCACGCGGTCGCCCAGCAGTTGCGTGGGTCGCTGCGGTTCGGCCGCCTGAACATGCTGGAGTCGACGGCCGGCGGCGGCTGGCGCGAGCCGACAAGCGGGTTCGACTACCGCTACGGCATTGACGGCAACATCTACCGGCGGTCGCCGATGGAGCGGCGCTGGGAGCCGGCGCCCGCCGAGGACCCGATCCACTGGATGACGGCGGACCCGGTCGGGTCGAACGTCACGGACAAGAGCTGGTGGCACCCGAACCTGGACGAGTGGGCGCGGTTCGTCCAGCAGAAGTCGAGGGCCTACCCGGAGGAGGCGGTCGACGAGCTGCTGGCGATGGCGCTGAACACCGCGCAGTATGGCGGCAACTCGCGCAGCGCCGAGGAGTTGCGCGCGTTCCTCACGGCTGTCACGCCGGCCCAGGTGCTCGGCGCATGGTCGCCGCAGAGCAGCAAGGCCATGGCCCACTCGATCGCGGCGGTCGGGGCCGGCCTGAGCAACCACGTCGAGGCGCAGCGGCTGGTCCTGCAAGTGATCCCGGAGCTGGCGGCCGGCCGGCGCGCCCTGTGGGAGGCGGCGATGGCGGAGCGCGCTGCCCAGGAAGGCCCCAGGATGCTCCAGGACGCGGCCCACGAGGCGAAGATCGCCGAGCGCGCGGCCAGGAGGCAGGGCAAGGAACAGGCTGCTGATGAGCCGCAGCCAGCCGCTCAGGAGTCGCAGCCTGTCAAGGAGCAGACTCAGCCGCAGTACAAGGCGGACACGGCGCGTCGTGAGCGCATGACGTTCGAGGTCGCCGAGCTTCCTCGAGACCAGACCGCCACCGTCACCCTGACCGACAATCAGAGGGCCAGGATCCTGGAGGCTCTCCGCGTCGACCCGGAGAGTTCCGATCGCCTCGCGTGGTGGGAGAACGCGCTGTCGAAGCCGTCGATCACCTTCCGGCCGAACCGCATCAAGGAGCTGATGTCTGCCCAGCAGCGGTACATCGACCGCTGGAGGGCTGGGGCCAACGAGCCGCAGGCGCACGCGCGAGTCCAGACCATCGACTCGGCCGTCGAGAAGATGGTCTCGGCGCACCGCAGGCCGCCCGAAGTCGAACTCGGGCAGATGTTCGGCGGCGTACCGCTCGGCGAAGCCCTGAAGGATCTGCGCGGCCTCGTGGACCCGGAAGCGGCCCTGGGTGACCTGGTCGCGACCGGCAAGCCCAAGGACAAGACGATCTCGATCGGCCGGATCATGCGCGACCTGATCGACGAGCCGGCGTTTGCCGTCGGGCGCATCGCCGGCGCGCGCGGCGAACGCGCCAAGCAGGAGATCCTGGAGGCGCTGGACGCCCACCGCGGCATGGAGGCCGAGATCCTGCCGCTCCGCGAGAAGCTCGCGAAGACGCCGGCCGCGACCCGCAAGTGGCTCATGGAGACGGTGCCGGGCGAGGGCGGCAAGGACCGGCTGTCCAGAGCCGAAGTCCTGGCGTCGGGCGGGAAGCTCGAGGACGTGCCGCCGCGCGCTCAGGAGGTCGCGGACCTGCTCCACGAGATCCGCGTGCTGACCGGCCGGTTCGCCGAGCGGTCCAAGGCGATGCGCGTCCACGCGCCGGAGCGCGGCGAGGACGGCAAGATCAAGACGGGGCCGGACGGCAAGCCGCTGAAGCCGCAGTGGGAGCCGTTCCAGGTGCGCGAGGACGCTCGCATCGACCCCAGGACCGACGCGACGGCCGAGTGGTACAAGGTGCTGTCGACGCCCGAGGCGCCGCGCAGCCGTGAGATCCTGACGGAACTCGCCAAGCGCAACGGCATGAAGGACCCCGACGCCTTCTACGAGCGCCTGACCGGCCAGCGCCCCGAGGCGGCGCGCGGCACGTCGCTCGACAAGAAGTCGTCGACCGAGTTCTTCCGCCAGATGAAGTACTTCCCGAGCCAGCTCGAGCTGCCGGACGGCACGATGGTGCGGCTGCGCAGCGGCGACCCCTGGGTGATGGGCGAGTCGATGATCCGGTCGGAGATCCGGGGGGCCACGGGCCGCACGGCCTTCGGGCAGCAGGGCGTTCCCGAGCCGGTCCGCAAGAAGTACGGGCTGAAGCCCGGGCCCGAGGAGTTCGTCAAGGAGATGCGCAAGGCCGCGTCGGAGGAGCCCGGCGCCACCCCCGAGTACATCCGGCACGCCGAGAAGGTCGCGACCGACGCCATCCGCAGGGTCGAGGGCATGACCGAGGTGCAGGACATCCCGAAGGCGCTGCGCGGCATCGAGAAGTGGCGTCGAACCGGCATGCTCTCCGCGAGCTTCGCGCAGGATCTCGCCGAGGTCATCGGGTCGGCCCCGCACATGGCCGGGTTCCGCAACGTCGTGTTGGCCGGGCTGAAGTCGGCGTGGCCCGGAACGTTGCTGCGCAACTACCGGATGGCCAAGGAGACCGGCGCGATCGTCAAGGAGTGGATGACCTACGACCAGGGCGCGATCGGCAGGGGCGTACTGGAGAAGGCGCGCGGGCTGGTCGGCGCCCCCAAGTTCATCAGCATGCGGATCAGCGACACGCTCGCGGCGGTCTCGGCCCGCGAGATGGTCGCGGACCTGCGGGCCGGCAAGGCGACGGGCACGCACCTGGAGGGGCTCCGCGAACTCGGCTTCACCGACCCGCAGATCGCGACGATGCGCGCGGGCGGCGCCGAGGCCGAGCCGCTCTACAGCAGCGTGATGCGGCGGTTCGTACACACCGCGCAGAGCAGCAAGACGCCGGGCGAGATGTCGCCGCTCGCGAACTCCAAGTGGTTCCGCCGGATCTTCCCGTTCGCCAACTGGGCGATCAACCGGGCCAACCGGCAGATCCGCCTGTTCGAGACCGTCGGGGATGCGTTCCGGTCAGGCGACAAGGGACGGCAGGTCGCGGCCATGAGCCGCGTCCTGAAGTTCTACGTGGGCAGCACGATCGCGGGCTCCCTCGGCAACCTGTTCGCGCACATGCTGCGCGAGTGGTCGCTGAAGGAAGGGTGGGAGCAGACGCTGCGCGAGGCCGAGTACGTCGGGTGGACGAGGTTCCTCGCGGTCAACGGCCTCGTCCAGTCGCTGGTCGGTGGACCGCTCGCCAGCGCGTTCCACCTGTTCACCGACGACAGCCAGCCGGCCGCGCAGAAGGTCGCGAACCTGACGGCGCCCGGCCAGTGGATCACGTCGCTCGTGCAGATGGCGAACGGCGAGGGTCCGTTCCGCGACCAGCCGGCGTGGCAGCGACCGCTGACGTTCGTCGGCAGGAACTACGCGCTCGGCAAGCACCTGGACGGCCCGATCGCGATGTTCGGGTTGTCCGAGGCGGACAACGGCCTCGACGAGGCGAAGGCCGCGGGCTACCGCTGGATGCGCGATGAGGGCAAGACCTTCCCGGTGACGATGCCGTCGCAGGACGGGCAGGAGTTCCGCGTCGCGATGCGCAGCCTGTTCGACGAGGTCGCGCGCGGCGTCCGCGTCACCGACTCGGACCAGGGGTTCGCCCAGATGCTCGACGGCGTGATCTCCCGGCCCAAGTTCCAGTCGAGCCTGCGCGAGGCCCTCGGCCTCGACACCGGCGACTCGATCGCGCGGTCGCTGCGGGCCCGCCGGTTCCTGCCGTCCGACCCGACGGAGCGCGACCGCATGCTGCAGTTCGTGGGGCGCGAGAAGATGCGGACGCTCTACGCGCACGACCGGGCGCTCGAAGCCCTCGCGACCATGGCGAAGGACGAGCCCGGGACCGAGCCGGCGCAGACCGACCAGGCGACGCTCGAGCAGCAGCTTGAGGTCGCGGAGCGGCAGTTGTCGCTGGGCGGCGACGGCCGCATGTGGCGGCAGGCGTTCGACGAGGTCCAGGGCCGCGCCGTCGAGGCCATGAAGGCCGGGGCGCCGCTGCCGTGGGACGACCTGGACCTGCTGGCCCGCCGGGTCGCGGCGCACCCGGAGACCTGGGGCGAGGTGCTGACCGAGCGGCAGGCCCTGACGATCGAGGGGCTGCCGGCGGCCGACGCCGAGCTGATGCTGCTGCACTACTGGCGCCAGCGGTTCGAGCGCAGTGCTACGCGGGAGCTTCGCGAGGATCTGAAGAAGTAGCCGCCAAGCATGCGTCGACTGGGAGAAATCCTAGGCGCCGTAGCGCCTAGGGGACCACTCGGCCGGAGCCTTGTGGTGGGGACGTTTTAACACAGGACAAGAAGCAGGCCCTTGTTTCAATCCGAGTCTCCAGAATGAAGCAAGGGCCGTCTGGGCTAGCCAGTAGCCCCGAAGGGCCAGTGTGGCCGAGGAAGCGAAAAGCCCCTCATTTAACACGTGTACGGCAAGGTCCGCGTCGGCATGCCGCTTACCGCTCTGCTTCGGCGTGGCTCACCACTAACGCAGGTGACGCGGTCCCAGCGCCTTCACGGCACCTCGGAGCTCCACCCAGTCTTTCCTGGGAAGTCAGCGACTGTTGATGGTGCCCGCCGCGACAGCAAGCGTGGCATGGGATCCGGCGCTGAAGCCGGCCACGCCACGCGCATGGACTATAGCACGGTGGTGCAGATTCGCGAGGAGCTGCGGTAGTTCAGTCGGCCCAGCTGCGGCAGCACTCACGCAGCCGCTCAGGCGCGGACTCCGGGTCGATCTTTTCGGCGCGACGGCGGGCGCGGGAAGCCCGACGTTTGGCCTCGGCCTTCTCCGCCCGCAAGCCCAGGCGCTTCGTCAGGCGCGTGATCTTCTCGGCGCGCCCTTCACGCCGCCACTTCCCGTCCCGCGGCAGGGTCATGTCCGGGCAATCGTCAGTCCCGTGCAGCACGCTGTAGCAGTTCTCGCACTCGCGCGTCTCCATGGTCGCAGCATCGCACGGCGCGGCCGACGCCGTCAACTGGGCGCGAAGCACGACAGGAACTGCGGCTTCAGGCCGCTGCGCAGCGTGTGCCACTCGTTCAGCAGGTTTGCCTGATCGCAGAACAACTGCTGGCTGTGCCTGAACTTGTGCATCGACTCCACGATCTCGTGCGACACCGAGTAGGCGCAGGACCACGAGTCGTGCTTGCACGCGACTCGGCCGCCACTCAGCGCGACGGCTGCCTGATGCGGCGATGGTTTACCGAGCCTGTCCGGGTGCTTCCCAGGGCGGTCGCACTTCACGAACTTCCACCCGGTCGCACGGACGGCATCGCTCAGGCGGATGCGTCGTCGAGCGGCCATCCTACGCCTTGACCCAGCCGCCCTTCCGGTGGCCGGTGCGGCTGTAGACCATGGTGGTCTCGGACATCAGCATGGTCGCGACGGTGCTGACGGCGGCGCGCAGGGCCGCGCACACCACGCTGGTCGGGTCCTTGGCTTCGGCTGGGCCGTATCCGCGGACCGCGTCGCTCACGGCGAGCCCGGGGTCGCGCCCGCCGTTGGCCGCGATGCGCCGGCACGGCGCCTCCATGGCGACCCGCAGCGCCCTGAGCCCCAGAGACGGGTCAGGATCGCCCAGGGCGAGAGAAGCGAGCGCGAGGGCTGTCCCACCACCCGGAAGCAGCCCGTCGCGCCACGCGGCCTTGACGGCCCCCACAGCGTCCTCCACCTGCGCCTTGACCAAGGCGGTGTCGGAGTTCGTTTGGGCCCCCACGGCGATTTCCGCGACCTTCCCGTGCAGACGGCCGACGCTGCGGCCCGCATGGTCCAGGTCGTACTCGTTGGTCATGCGCTCCATCTGCGAGCGCACGTAGGCCAGCCGGGCGTCCGCGCGGGACCGGCCCAGCGGGCTCCCCACCAGCATCGTCCGGTCCTTGCTGACCATCGCGCGGTCCACCAGCCCGAGGCAGGTCGTGTCGATCGGCTGGCCCGGCATGTCGTCGACCCGCGCGCTGGCCCACGCAGCCACGTCCTCCAGGGCGTCCCGCTGGTGCTGGCCGAAGAACGGGGCCGGCACCACGCAGACCCGCAGGTGGCCGTCCCGGGCGTTGCCGATGCAGGTCTCGAGCGCCGAGCCCGTCACGGCCTTCGCGATCACGAGCAGCGACCGGTTCGTGTTGTCGGCGGCCTCGAGCACCGGCAGCAGCGTCCGGGCGTGGTCGATCTGCCGGACCGACACGAACACGATGCAGTCCTCGAGCGCGACCGGCCCGGGGCCCGTGCGGAACGACTCGGTCAGCCAGCCGCGGTCGAGGCGCAGCCCATCCTCCAGCGTCACGACGGTCTCGCCGACGTCGCTGTCCCGGATCACGACGGTGCCGGCGTCCAGCGTGTGGGCCAGGGCCTTCAGGACCGGGGCGGTGACGCGCGGGTCGTCCTTGCACGCCGTCTTCACGACGGTCGTGACGTCGTCCCACTGCATCGCCTTGGTCATGCCCATCAGGACGCCGTTGGCACGCCGGTGTGCCTGCCGGAGCTCGGCCGCGAGGATCGACGGGTCGACGCCGCTCGCGAGCTGTCGCGCGACCTCGCGCATCAGGGCCTCGGCCAGCACGATCGTGGTGGTGGTGCCGTCGCCGCACTCCGACACCACCTTCAGGGCGGCGTCGCGAAGCAGCGTGCAGCCCATCTGCTCGACCGGGTCGTCGAGCTTGACGAAGCGCGCGACCGTCACGCCGTCGCGGGTCGCCGTCAGCTTGCCGAACTGGTTCTCGATCAGCACGGTCTTGCCCCACGGCCCGAGCGTGCAGCCGACGGCGCGAGCCAG
>CAZDAO010000008.1:0-31239 GCA_964503015.1 uncultured Nocardioides sp.
GCGGAGCGACCCGGTGACCGATGGGCTCGCGGAGCGACCCAGTGCGGGATCGGGTCCTGGCCCCGGCAATGCCGGCCAGTCACCGACGCATCACCTGGTAACGGATCGCCCCGAGGCGGTTCTCGCGAAGAGCAGGGGCTGCGCGTAGGGGTGCAGTACCTCACACGCATATCCTCTCGCCGGCTATCAACACCGGCGAGAGGACCCGAACGGCTTATGGCGACCGATTACGACGCATCACGCAAGACTGAGGAGGAGCAGAAGGAGGAGAGTCTCGAGACTCTGCAGTTGGCCTCGGGGAGCAGTGACAAGAACTCCGGACGGATCGACGAGGACGAGGCCGAGGCAGCGGAGTCGTTTGAGCTTCCCGGCGCTGACTTGTCCCACGAGGAGCTGGCCGTTGAGGTCAAGCCTCAACAAGACCACGAGTTCGTGTGCCGTAGCTGCTTCATGGTCCAGCATCCCACGATGCGAGCCACACCCGGCACCGACATCTGCCGCGACTGCGTGTAACCGCGACCACGGCGCATCCTGCCGCCGGTTCGGGGCGCGGCCAGGCAAGGCCATCTCGGTCGCCGTTGGGCGGCGCCAACGGCAGCGCCACTGACTGGAGCCGGGACAAGAGGCATGAAGCTGCGACCGACCGGGCAACTTTAAGGGTAGGGCCGGCGCCGACCCGGCTGCCGTGGCAGGTGCGTGGTCGAGGTCACCGGGTCCAGGCCCCGCGGCATGCGAAGTCCGCGTGCTGCGGGGCCGCACAGGTTTGCGCCATGGGCGTCGAAGTCGGCCGGCGATGTGAACGAGCGACCGGGCATGAAGGAGGTCTCGAAGAACCCGTTCCTGCGTTCCACGACGCCCTTGGACTCGGGGTCATAGGGCTTCAGTCGCTGCAGCGTGGTGGCCAGGGTGCCGGTGAACGCACCAACGCCTTCGGCGTGCCTCTTGCCGGCCAATGCCAGTCTCGTTGTCCCAGATCAACCTGCGTGGAACCCGCCCCAGCTGCTGGAGCAGCAGCCACATCGCCAGCAGCAGATCCTGGGTGTGCCGGGTCGGGATCATCTTCGCGACCATGAACCGTGAGTGCGCGCACGTGATCACCATGACCGGCAGCAAGGCCGTGGTGCCGTCCTCGAGCGGGATCTTCTTCGGCAGGAACCACAGGTCGCGCTGCGCCGCGTCCCCGGCCAGCCAGGTCAGCCGGTCCGACGGGTCGACCGGCCGGTGTTCAGGCCGCAACCGGCGGACATGCTCGCGGAACCACGTAATCGACCCCGGTCAGCCGACCCGCTCGGCGATCACCGTGGCCGGCATGTCTGGCGTCGTGACCAGCAGCTGCCGCACCGCCGGCTCGAACGGCGTGAACGACGTCGGCACCGCCGGCCGCTCGTACTTCGGCGGCCCGTCGGACGCCACCGCCCGCGCCACAGTCGCCCGACCGATGCCCAAGTCCCGCGCGACCTGACGCTGCGGAACACCGTCCGCCACCAGCCGCCGGATCAGAGCCCAATCCTCCACAGAGATCACCCATCCAATCTGTCTGGGTGGCCTCGTTTTCGACCGTCGCTATGGCCTCGTTTTCAAGCGTCGTCGACACGATGGCGGTTTCTAGCAGGATCCGGGCCATAGCAGCGGTGTCTCATGGTGAGAATGTGGTGTCGATCGCGGCTTCCGCCATAGAGAAGCGACGAGAAGACTCGACTGGTGTGGCAGCTGCACCTTCCGGCGGGGCTCGGCGGCGCCGTGCTACGCAGCTGCCGGTGAACGTGTGGGGGACAGGGTGCGCGGCGGATCGCAGATCAGCAGCAGTAGAGCTGGTTCTGGCGACTCTGTCGGTGCGGCCCGCTTGTTCTCGTGAACCGAGGGTCTTGCGTTTGCGGGGCAGGTTGAGGTAGATGTTTACGCCGTAAGTTCACACTTGCTGGAGACCACGGCGAGTGGCATCTCTTGTCGAAAGGATGCGGGCAACGTGGTCACCGTTGCGCAGGGCTCCGACGGAGCCGGACATTCCGAACCTCGAAACATTCCGCCGCAGATTGTCGATCCTCGCACTCCCGAACAGCTGGTCGAGGCCTATGCTCCGCTCGTCCGGTCGATGGCGAGCCGGTATCGCAACCGCGGCGTCGACCTGGACGACTTGAAGCAGGTGGCACTGCTGGGTCTGACGAAGGCGGCTCGGCGATTCGATCCGGCCGCGGGCCACGACTTCTTGTCGTACGCGGTCCCGACGGTGCGTGGTGAGCTTCGCCGTCACTTTCGCGACTGTGGGTGGATGGTCCGACCGCCTCGGCGCGTCCAGGAGCTGCAGGGCCGCATCGGAGCAGCAGAGGAGCGCTTGTCGGCTTCTCTGGGACGGTCGCCGAGACCGACGGAGATTGCGGCTGAGCTTGACGAACCGCTTGATGAGGTCGTCGAGGCGCTGGCTGCCGATGGCTGCTTCACTCCGGCCTCTCTCGACGCCCCGGTCGGCGAAGGCGGAGCCGGCTTGGGCGACATCTTCGGAGGCGAGGATCGGGAGTTCGGGCGCGCTGAGGCGGCTGCCGTGGTGGTGCCGCTTCTTCGTGGTCTGGCGGCCCGCGACCGCCGCATTGTTCAGATGCGGTTCTTCGAGGAGCGCACCCAGGAGGAGATCGCGCAAGCCGTCGGTCTGACGCAGGCGCAGGTGTCGCGCACCTTGGCGCGCCTGTTGAGGCAGTTCCGCTCGCAGCTTGGCAGCGACACCGCCGCATGAGGCAGTAGGAGGCTTCGCCACTCTGCGTTTGCCGGCGTTGTGCTTTCAACCGACCATTGATCGCAAGGAAGGGACAGGATGGTGGGCTCGCCCGCTGGGCCGGTCGTTCAGCACGCACTCGAAGGGGCGCTCGACCCGGAGCGCCTGCCTGCGACCGTGTACGTCTTCAGGATCGAGGCGGACGGCACGGCTTCCTTCCCGTACGTGTCGCAGGCGTGCGCGGAGCTCTATGGCTTCACGCAGCAGGAGGCCATGGCCCGGGTGGACTTGATGCACGACGCCGTGCATACGGCGGACCGGCGCCGTTTCGACCGGGCGGGACAGCAGTCGCTGCGGACGTTGGAGCCGGTTCGGTGGGAGGGACGCATCGTGCGGCCAGACGGCGGCGAGCGCGCCGTGCTCATTACGTCCCGGCCTACCCGGGGCAGCGACGGCAGCACCGAGTGGCTCGGCGTCGTCACGGAGCGCCCGGCGGCCGGTGCAGACCTCGACGATGACGCCTCGGGTGCCCAAGGTGACGTCTTGGCGATGCTCGCTCATGACCTGGCCAATCCGCTCACCGCGATCGTCGCCTCCGCCGAGTGGGCGCTCGAGGATCTGGCAAGGGCCGACCTGGACGTGGCGGCAACTGCCGCCCGTTCGGCTATGGAACGTCGCTTGCAGTCGATCGTGCGTCAAGCCCGCCGCATCAGCGACCTGCGCGACGACGTCCTTGCGGTGGTGGCATCGGATGCGGACGTCTTGCAGCCCGAAGGGGTGACGGTGGACGTCCTCCCATACCTGCGGGCGGCAGCCGATCTCGACGGGCTGAGCGTCAATCTCTTCGTGGACTGTCCCACGGATGTGTACTGCGTGGTGCAGCCCAGTCATCTTTCACAGATGCTCACCAATCTCGTGTCCAATGCCGTGCGCTACGCGCGCCGCGAGGTGACACTGAGTGCCACACAGGCGGGGCCACGGATCCTCATCACGGTTCGCGATGACGGGCCCGGCGTGCCACCCGGCGTCGCGCCGCGGCTGTTCAGACGTTTCAGCCACGCCGGGGTCCCGGCTCGCCCAGCCGGAGCCGGCAGCGGACTTGGGCTCTACATCGTCCGGACCCTCGCTGCCGCCAATGGAGGGACGGTCGTGTACACCCCTAGCGAGTCGGGCGCTCGGTTCACCCTCGCTCTTCCAGCGGCCAATCCTCCGACGAGTCTCGCCTGAGAGGTGGCACTTGTCGTTGTCGTAACCCTTGAGATCTGCTGACTCACGAGAGAGGGTTTACGTTGTAAGCCAATCGTGAGGACGGAAGTGAGATGACGACTCAATATTCAGCCAACGGCGACGATTCCAGTCCGCAGGAACCGATGCGGAGCACCTGGGCCCTGCTGGCGGGGCGCGCTGTGACATGGCGTCAGGCGACGGAGGGTTGGGCGATCCTGACAACTCTCGGCGCCTTCGCGGTGACGGCCGGTGTGTCGTTCAAGATCGCCCGAGTCCTGCGGCGTTCCCGGTAGTCGGTGATCTCGTGCTGGGGGAAGCAGCGGCGAACCGGCGGCGGTGGGCGTCGTGGATGACAGCAGTGATGGCATGCGGGCTCGTGGCCGCGTGCATCACGGCTGTCGTGTGGGGACCTATGCGACTCCTGTCGCTGGTGCTGCCGGTACTCCTCTCCGTCACGATGGCAGGAACGGTGTGGGTCCTCGCACGACCCGATGCGGTGCCTATGGCACGCGCGGGTACGCATGTGAAGTGGTGGACCATGATCGGGGCGACATGTGCTTCAATCGCGGTCTGCCTCGCTCTGACCGCCAGTGCATCCGCCGTGGGCGTGCTCCTGCTGTTGATGGCACTCGTGCTTACATCCCCTCCAGCCACTCAGACCGCCCTGCGATACTGGCGTGGTCACCCAGGAGCATCTGGGCTGCCAGCGGGCCCTCAGACCCCCGCGCACGCCGGCCGGGCCTCAATGCGGCCAGCGTCCGCGATCGGCGAATGCACGCACGTGCCGAGCGGCCACCGTGAGCGGGTGATGGCTCTTTCCACCATGGAACTGTGCCAGGTGTGGCGCGCCACCTACTGGTTGTTGCGTGACTCGCGAGACTGCACGCGCACGCTGGGGCTTGTCGAACTGCGCGCAGCAGCACTGGACGAACTCGAACAACGCCACCCAGACGCCGTGCATCAGTGGCTGGCTTCGGGGCACCACGCAGCGGACGGTCCAAGCCGGTACCTCTGAGGTGAACGACTCGCTCCAAGAACGCCTGGCCCCGACCCGACCTATCCGCCGGGGCCACGATCCCTACCCATGACCTTCGTCCACTGCGACTGCTCTCGTCCCTGACCGTCCAGACCACGCCGGCGCACGTTACGCTTGTTAAAGGAGGTGGCATGTCAAGCGAGACCTACCCGGACGCCGACAAGGCGGCGGTCAACGACGAACCACCTCCGTCCGCACGAGTACCTCTGAGTCGTGAACGCGTCGTCGACGCCGCACTCGACTTCATTCAGGAGAACGGCCTCCCAAGGCTGACCATGCGTCGGCTGGGCGAGCAGCTCGGAGTTGAGGCGATGGCGCTGTACCGGTATGTGCCGAGCAAGGAGGATTTGCTCGACGCGGTCGTCGACTCGCTGATGCTGCGGGTACGCGGCGACGCCGACGTACTGGATGCGCCGCAAGACGGCTGGCAGGACTTCCTGCAACGCCTGGCTCACGGCGTGCGACGAATGGCCCTGGCCCACCCGAAGGCGTTCCCCCTCGTCGCGTCGCGCCCCGCCGAGGCCCCCTGGCTGCGTCCGCCGTTGCGCAGCCTGGAGTGGGTGGAGACATTCTTGTCGGGCCTGCTGGCGGAGGGCTTCAGCGACGAGGCGGCCATCGAGGGCTACCGCGCCTACAGCAGCTTCCTGCTCGGGCACCTCCTGCTCGAGGTCGCCATTCACGGCGCCGACGTAGGCCCCCTCGACGTCCTCGACGACCAGAGCGGCGAGCCCGGCGTGGGCAAGTTCCCGACGGTGGCGCGCCTCCGCGAGGCGCTCTCGACGGATAGGTCAGCCGTCGAGTTCGAAGAGGCGCTCGAAGCGCTGCTTGACCGCATGACGCTCGTGCGCAACGAGCACGTCGACGATTAACCCTTCTTGGGGGTGGACTTCCGAAAAGCTGGTATGCGCCCCGTAGCGGTGGGTACGGCTTACGTCGTAAACCCACTACCCAGCGGTGTCGCCGACGACCCCACCCCGTGAGGGAGTCGTCGGTCCGGCGCCGCGGACGGAGGACCCATGAAGGACGCATTACGCGACGGGCTGAGCACGATCGCCGAGTTCGTGCCCAAGCTCGTGCTCTTCCTCGTCGTCCTGGTCGTCGGCGTGATCATCGCCAAGGTCATCGCCAAGGCGCTGAACGCGATCCTCGAGCGCGTTGGCTTCGACCGCGCAGTCGAGCGGGGCGGGATCAAGCGAGCACTCTCGAGCTCGAAGATGGATGCCAGCGACATCGTAGCGAAGCTCATCTACTACACGCTGCTGCTGTTCGTGCTGCAGCTGGCCTTCGGCGTCTTCGGCCCGAACCCGATCAGCGCCCTGATCGAGGACGTGATCCGGTTCCTGCCGAGCCTGATCGTCGCGATCATCATCCTGGTCGTGGCTGCCTCGATCGCGGCGGCGGTCAAGGGCCTGGTCGAGAACATGATCGGCGGTCTGTCCTACGGACGCACCCTCGCGAACATCGCTTCGATCTTCATCCTCTTCCTGGGTGTCGTCGCGGCGCTCAACCAGGTCGGCGTCGCCACCACGGTCACCACCCCGGTGCTCATCGCCATCCTGGCCACCGTGGCCGGCGTCATCATCGTCGGTGTCGGTGGCGGGCTGATCCGCCCCATGCAGCAGCGGTGGGAGAGCTACCTGACGACGGCCGAGCGCGAGGCCCCGCGGATGAAGGCCCAGGCCGCCACCGCCCCGTCGGTGCGCGACCAGGCCAGGTCCGCGGCGCAGGACCTCACCCCGGGATCCGGAACGACCCCGAGCAGCACGGGCACGGCCAGCGGTGGCAGCACCGCGGTCTACGACCAGGACGCCGACCACGGCAGCGGTCAGGGCGACCGCGGCGGCAGCGGTTACGACGCTGCGCCGCGGCAGTACTGACCCCCGGACAGCGCCGGGGCAACCACATCCACTGATCTTCAGAAGGAGACAACTCACATGGACACCAACGACCACACCAACGACCACGGCCGCTTCATCGGCCAGACGCTCTACTCCAGCGACAACGAGAAGGTCGGCAAGATCGGTCAGGTCTTCCTCGACGACGAGACCGATCGGCCCGAGTTCCTGACGGTCAACACCGGACTGTTCGGCATGAGCGAGTCCTTCGTCCCGGCCGCCGATGCCGAGCTCACCGGCGACGACGTCCGGGTCCCGTTCACCAAGGACCAGATCAAGGACGCGCCGAACGTCGACGTCGACGGGGGCCACCTCGACCAGGCGGAGGAGCGACGCCTCTACGAGCACTACGGCATGACGTACTCCGAGCGCGCCAGTGACTCCGGCCTGCCGGCGGACAGCGCCGGCACCTACACCGGCGCCGGGACCGGGACCGCAACGACGACCGACACCACCGACACCACGGACACCTTCACCGGCGAGGGTCATGACACCTCGGGTCCGAGCACCGACGAGGCGATGACCCGCTCGGAGGAGCGGCTCGACGTCGGTACGACGTCGCAGGAGGCGGGCCGCGCCCGGCTGCGCAAGTACGTCACCACCGAGGAGGAGACCGTCACCGTGCCGGTCAAGAAGGAGCGCGCGGTGCTGGAGACCGAGCCGGTGACCAGCGAGAACCGCGACGAGGCGCTCGCCGGGCCGGACATCTCCGAGGAGGAGCACGAGGTGGTCCTCTCGGAGGAGCGAGTGGTCGTGGACAAGACCGCCGAGCCGGTGGAGCGTGTCAAGCTCGGCACCGAGACCGTCACCGACGAGGAGACCGTCACCGAGGAGGTCCGCAAGGAGCACATCGAGGCGGAGGGCGACATCGACGACCGTCGCAGCATTCGATGAGCACCAGCGCCGACCAGCCCCGGTACGAGTCCGTGGGCGCTGACGGCGTCCGCGACGGCGTACGGCGCACCCCGGACCGCAAGGCGGTGCTGGCGCGCGAGAAGGAGGAGCACGGCGGCATCAAGTGGGGCTCGGCCTTCTTCGGCTGGCTCACCGCAGCCGGTACGGCCATCCTCGTGACCGCGCTGCTCAGCGCGATCGGCACTGCCGTGGGGCTCGGCGCCCTCTCGGGCCCGCAGCAGGCCGAGCAGACCGCGACGAAGAACGCCGGGACCGTCGGCATCGTCGGGGCGGTCGCGCTGCTGGTCATCCTCTTCGTGGCCTACTACGCCGGCGGCTACGTCGCCGGGAGGATGGCGCGCTTCAACGGCGCCAAGCAGGGCCTCGCGGTGTGGCTGTGGGCCCTGGTGATCGCCATCGTCGTGGCGGTCGTCGTCGCGGTGGCAGGCAGCCAGTACAACGTGCTGTCCCAGCTCAACAGCCTGCCGCGCGTGCCCGTCAACGAGGGTGACCTCGCGACCGGGGGCATCATCACCGCCGTTGCGGCAGTGGCGGCCAGCCTCGGCGGTGCCGTCCTCGGTGGACTCGCCGGGATGCGCTTCCACCGCAAGGTCGACCGCACCGGGCTCGGCGACTGACCGAGCCCCACGGGAACCGCCCGTCCCTCATGCTGAGGGACGGGCGGCGTCGGTTTGGGGCCCGGGTGCGCAGGCTCTTTTGGCGGGTGGGGATTGCCATTCCGCCAGCCGCGGGCCTTAGGTGTTGTCTAGAGCTGCTGGTCCGCCGGGTAGGTCGGGGAACCGGTGTCGGCGGGAGGCGGGGTCGTACCCACGAGTTCCCTCGCTACCTCGACGAGCTTGACGTTGCGCTCGTTGGAGTAGCGACGTAGCAGCGCGAAGGACGCCTCCACCGACAGCTGGAAACGCTCCATCAGAACCCCCTGGGCCAACCCGATGACGTGTCGGGAGGCGACCGCATTCCGCAGCCCATGGATCTCGCGCGCCGAAGTCAGCGCCAGCGCGGCATGACTTGCGTACAGCAGGGCGAACCCAACCTCGTCGGGGTCGTCAAAACGGCTGGGGCGAAGCGAGTACAGGTTGAGTGCCCCCACGGGTTCCCCGTCTGCCATCAGTTGCACGCTGAGCATCGAGCAGACACCGAGCGCGGCCGCCTCGGGTCCCCAGCGCGGCCACCGATCATCGTCCGCGACGGCACCGCTACGTACCCACTCGCCGGTCACGGCAGTGTCGACGCACGGCCCCTCCCGGAGGCGATACTGCAGCTCGTCGAGCCCCCGCGCCTCATCGTGCGTCGCAGCCAGGGTCTCGAACGACCGGCCGACCCGTACGGTGACACTGGCCCAGTCCGCGTCGGGGATCAGGTCGAGCGCACTGGTGATCACGGTGACGGCGGCGGGGCGGTCGGACCGCTCCCGGGACAATTGGGCGGCCAGCTCGGTGAGGGTTCTGGCGCGGTCATGCAGCGACATCGAGCCGCCTTCGCAGGTGGGGGGTCACGCGCCTGGGCTCGACGCAGGGCGAGGATAGCCCGCGCCTGCCTGGAGATGTGCACCGGGACCTTACGACGTAAACTGTTCGGGTATCTCGGACCTCCGTTTCCTCACGTCAGGAGTAGAGCAGTCACATGGTTGCCGTCCGACGCACGCCCCCGAGAGAAGGCAACGTACGGGGTGCATCCGGCCACGGACGGACACGACGGCTGGCGCTCCGGGGTGCTGCACGGAGTGTGCATCGCTGCCACGCGACTGCTTGGCTCCCCCTCAGCTCTGATGTCGGTGATGGACGAGTCCGCTGCGCGGGTGGTCGGCGCCGCGGGACTGTCGACCGTCGCCGTCGGAGTGTCGGTGCCCCTAGCCGATTCGATCTGCGCGCACGTCGCCGAGACGCGGACCGTGTGGGTCGTCAACGACGCCAGCCAAGAGGCGCGTCTGGCGGGGGTGCCGGCGGTCGTGGACGGGGTGGTAGGCGCGTACCTGGGTGTGCCACTGGGCAGCCGTGGCGGAGCCCTGAGCGGCGTACTATGCGTGTTTGATCCCGTGCCCCGTACCTGGACGGACGCAGAGGTAGCGCAGCTGCAGGACCTGGCCGAATGGGCGGTGGCCGAACTAGGTCACGTGCGTCTCTTGGCGCAGGTCCAGGCCCTCACTTCCCAACTAGAACGTGTAGTTGGTACCGGCCCTTCCGGCGGTGCGACGGTCAAGGCCGGCGCCCACGCCACATCGGAGGTGCTGGCGGCGGTGAGCGACGCACTGGCAGACGCCCTCAATCCCGTGACCGGACTGGCCCGGTTGGCTGAGGTGCTCACCTCGGCGCTCGCCGACTGGTGCCTCGTCACCCTGCTCCAGGCGTCGGAGTCACGGGACTGGCGTCGTCGACTGCGTGATGTCAGGTGGGCGCATGCCGATGAGCATCAAACTGAACTTGTGCAGCGGTACGCCCAGCTGCGGCTTGCCGCGATGGATGACGAGTCCTGCCTTCGGAGGGCCTTGGACAGTCAGACTCCTGTCGTCCTGGAGGAAGCTGCGACCGATCGATTGGCGGAGGTCCTGGCGCCGGGCGAGGCACGGCAGCTGCTGGATGTGCTGGCTCCGGAATCGGCGGTCATCCTTCCGTTGCGGGGACGCGACCGTGTAGTGGGCGTGCTGTCCGTATACCGGGGTCGCACGCGCGGTGCCTTCGATGCGCGCGAGGTCGCCCTTCTCGAGGAGGTGGCCCGCCGTGCGGGTCTCGCGCTAGACAACGCTCGCCTGTTCGCCGAGCAGCGCGAGCTGGCGGAGACATTGCAGCGCAGCCTGCTCACCGATCCTCCCCAGCCGGATCATCTCGAGATCGCCGTTCGCTACCGGGCCGCCTCGGATGCCGCTCAGGTCGGAGGCGACTGGTATGACGCGTTCCTGCAGCCAGCCGGGGGTGCCCGGCGGGCCGCGCAGGCGCTCGATCTTGGGCGGCCCGGCGAGGTCGACGAGGCGGTCGAGGCAGGTGAGGTTGCCACGGTGCTGGTGATCGGCGACGTAGTAGGTCATGACGCGTCAGCCGCCGCCGCCATGGGCCAGATGCGAGCACTGCTCAGGGGCGTGGCGGTCCACGACGGCGGGTCGCCCAGTGAGGTCATCCGTGGGCTGGATCACACGATGGCGGCTCTCGACATCCAGATTACTGCGACGGCGATCGTTGCTCGGGTGGAGCATGCTCCGCAGGAGCTGGGCGTCGCTAGCGATGACGGTCCCGCCGCAGTGCGGGTGCGGTGGTCCAACGCCGGTCATCCGCCGCCCGTCTTGCTCGATGCCGGAGGTCGGGTCGTCGTCCTGGAAGGAGCGGGCGGCGCCGACCTGCTTCTTGGCCTCGCCGCCGGCTCCGAGCGTCGCGAGTTCGACGTGACCCTGAGTCGCGGAGCCATGCTGTTGCTCTACACCGACGGGCTGGTCGAACGCCGCGGCCATGCTCTGGACGAGGGCATCGCCAAGCTCGTCCAGTCGCTCAACGCTCTGCGATCGGAGGCGCTGTCGGCCGAGGAGATCTGTGACGCCTTGATCGACGAACTGGTACCGACACGCTCCGAGGACGACGTCGCCCTACTGGCGCTGCGACTGTCGCCCTTGACGCGTTCGTAAGGCTGGCGTTGTCGCAGTGCGGGAACATCCTGGCCATTAGCAGCCGCGACTATCGCGAGCTCGAGGTTCACAGCAAGGACCGGCGGAGCAGCTCAGGCCGCCGTCAAGGTGACGAGTGGCGACGGTCCCGCCGCCCCCGGCGCTGCGCGAACGACATCGACACGGGCGCCCGGCGTCGCCCGTCCGGCCCACCGGACTGCGACCAAGAAGGCTCCTGCGAGGAAGTCTTTGGAAAGACAGACGGCGACGAAGGCTGCCAACCGCGCTTCTCGTGGGTCAGGCCGTCGAGCGGCTCGCCGCAGCGGAGCGGCTTGCCGCCGCGGAGCGGAGTTCGTACTGTCCATCGAGGAGGTAGAGCGCAACGTGCTGACCGCGACATCGGTGGCCCAGGAGGGCAGTCGGCTCACGGACACGGCCAACGTCGGCACTTGGCCAGGACGTCGAGTCCGAGGTAGCGGCGTCCGTCGGCCCATTCACGTTCTGCTCGGACGCCGCTCGGCCTGGGCCGGGTTGGCCCACCTTGAGGACAGCGCTCCGGCGCGCTGGGCGCCCGCGCTTGGGACGGCGCCTGGGCGGTCTGGAGCAGCGGGAACCGGACCATCCGTCGGCCACGCTGTGGTGACGTCACGTCAGAGCAGCCGCGCGGTGACACGGCTCGTCGATCGCAGCGACCTGAAGGCCGGTGGACGGTGACCCCGCGTTGGCGGGAGACTGCCCGCGTGCCAGGAGGCGACTTCGGCGTCGCAGTGCGCCAGCTGAGGGAGAGCACCGACCCGGTGTCTGTCGGGCTGCCGGGAGGCGAGCGGCGGACGGCCGGGCTGCGCCGGGAGGAACTCGGTGACCTGGCCGGGATGTCCGCGGACTACGTGCGCCGTCTTGAACAAGGGCGGAGCCATCCCTCGGCGGGGGTGGTGAAGGCCCTCGCCCGGGCGATGCGGATCGGGCGCGCGGACTACGAGCGGCTCTGCGCGCTGGCCGGGTACGCCGCAGCGGACGGGCGAGTGCCGACCGACCTCGGCCTCGGGGCGACGAGGCTGCTGGAGCGGTTCCCCGACACGCCGATGATCGTCACCGATGCGGCGATGAACCTCGTCGCGCTCAACAGCGCGTTCCTGGCCCTGGAGCACTGGACGCTGACCGGGTCGCGCTGGGACTGGAACGTCGCCTGGCGCCAGTTCTGCAGCCCGTTCGACGCCTTCCAGCAGTCCATGGTCGACGTGGACAGCCACGAGGCGGTCCTGGTGGCCCAGCTTCGAGCTGCGCTGCTGCGCTACCCGGCCGACGCGCCGCTCACCGCCCTGGTGGACGAGCTGCGCAGCCGGAGCCGCCGGTTCGACACACTCTGGCGCGCACCGCGACCGTTGACGGCCTACGAGAGCAGCGCGACGATCACCCAGTCCGACGGGGACTCCGTCACCCTCCTCGGCAACCTGATCGCTATCCCCGGTGACGACCTCACCGCCGTCATGCTGACCGCGGCGCCGGGCTCGCGCGACGCGGCCCGGCTGAGCGAGGTACTCGTCGGCGCAGCCGACGGGCGCACGGTCATCAAGGTGGGCCAACCCGGCCCAGGATGACCCCGCCGAGACCTGCGACGTTGGGTGGGCAACCAACCGACAGAGCTCCCAGAAGGCAGGTCCAATCATGAAGGCAGTGCGTTTCCACCAAGTCGGCGGTCCCGAGGTCCTGCGCTACGAGGACATCGACCAGCCCACCCCCGGCGCAGGTCAGGTACGCGTCCGGGTCGCGGCCTCCGCGTACAACGCCGCCGACGGTGGCATGCGAGCCGGTCTCCTCCCGATCCCAGTCCAGCTGCCGCACGTGCCCGGCTACGACGTCTCCGGCACGGTTGACGCCCTCGGTGAAGGCGCGGGGCAGTACGGACTGGAGGTCGGGGAGGAGGTGATCGGGTTCCTGCCGATGGAGCGCGACGGAGGCGCGGCCGAGTACGTCGTCGCTCCGGCCGAGGCGCTGGTCCCCGCTCCGAAGAAGGTTCTGCTGGCCGACGCGGCCGGCCTGCCCTCGGTGGCACTGGCCGCTTGGCAGGCGCTGTTCGACCTCGGTCAGCTGACCGCCGGGCAGCGGGTCCTGGTCAACGGCGCCAGCGGGGTGGTCGGCAAGTACGCCGTCGCACTGGCCGCGCGAGCCGGCGTGCACGTCGTCGCGACCGCCACCCCCCACAGCAGCGACGCCGTCCGCGCAGCCGGAGCCCACGAGGTCGTCGACTACACCACCACCGACCTGCTCGACGCGGTCCAGGAGAAGGTCGACGTCCTGCTCAACCTCGCACCCATCGACCCCGACCGGTTCACCGCGCTCGTGGCCCTCGTCCGCGACGACGGCAAGGTCGTCAGCACCACCGCGTTCATGGCCACTCCCGGCGACGAGAGCCGCGGCGTGAGCGCCGAGACACTGTTCGTGCTGCCCAACCGGGACCGGCTCGCCGAGCTGGTGTCCCTCGTCGACAGCGGCGACCTGCAGGTCCAGGTCACCCGCCGCATCCCGCTGTCCGAGCTGCCCGCGCTGCACGAACAGGCCGCCGGCGGGCGCTTCGAGGGCAAGGTTATCGTCATTCCCTGACCCTGACGGAGCCCACGCGGGCAGCGCCGGCGATGGCGGACATTTCGACGCCGGCGGCCGGTGCATAGGCTCAGGCGCACCCGTTGCCGCGCATCACCACTCAGACGAGGTCCTGCTCTCCGCAGGAGTGCTCAGGGGCAGGTGGCAAGAACGCCGCCGTCGGCGCGCAACGCGGCGCCGATGGTGGCCGCGAACAGCGGGCTGGCGAGGTAGCCGCGAGGCGGCGGCAGATCGCGAGTCAGGCGCTTGTCCACGAAACTGGGTTGCGAAAGCCCATCCCGCGCCCATCCGTGAGCGAGACGCCCGCCGTACCGGCAGGGCTACAGTGTGAGTCCTTGGACGAGTGCGAGGTAGGACATGGACGCACAGGATCGGATCGCCGAGTTCCACCGGCTGCACGCCTCGGGCTGCTTCGTGATGCCCAACCCCTGGGACGCGGGAAGCGCGCGAGCGCTCGAGCTCATGGGTTTCCCGGCGCTGGCGACAACGAGTGCCGGGATGGCCTGGGCCCGCGGCAAGACCGACACCCAGGTCGCCCTCCCGGACGTCCTCGACCACCTTCGGGAAGTCACCGCAGCGGTGGCGGTCCCGGTCAACGCGGACTTCGAGGGCGGCCACGCCGTGGACCCCGAAGGACTCGCTGAAAACGTGGCGCTGGCCGTCGCAACCGGGATCGCCGGACTCTCCATCGAGGACTCGTCGGGCGAGCCGGCGGAGCCGCTGCTCGACTTCGAGCTCTCCGTCGACCGCATTCGGGCCGCCCGGCAGGCGATCGACGACAGCGGGACCCAGGTGTTGCTAACCGGTCGGTCCGAGGGATTCGTGGTTGGACGCCCCGATCTGACCGAAACGATCCGGCGGCTGCAGGCGTACTCCGACGCGGGGGCAGACTGCCTCTACGCCCCGCGACTCGCAAGGGTCGAGGAGGCGGCCGCGATCGTTGACGCCTTGGCGCCGAACCCGGTCAACCTCCTGATCAACGCGCCGTTCACCACGGTGGCCGAGGCGGCCGCACTGGGCGTACGCCGGATCAGCGTCGGGGGCACGCTGGCCCGGGTGGCGTGGGGCAGCTTCTTGCGGGCGGCCACCGAGATCGCCAGCGAGGGGAGGTTCTCGCGGTTCGAGGACCTGCCAGACGTCGAAGCACTGCTCGGACCCTGACAGCGTCCGGAATGCCGACGGCACACGGAGCGCACCGATGTCGCCTTCGTCGACGTCGTTGGGTTCGTCGAAATTTCGATAGGTTCGTTGGGGGTCCGTTGACACACTCCTCTCCTCACGCGTCCCACACGCTCGACACGTCCATAAACCCCTCGAGGGGACCGGGCTCCGCGCGCCGATCCCGGAGCGACCCGGTGCGGAATGGGCTCGCGCAGCGACCCGGCGCGGAATGAGCACCGCGATCGGTGCGGGATCTTGCTCGAGGATGTGCGGCACGAGCTCGTCACCCCCGAGGGTGTCCCCACCGCGGTGGAGCGGTGTGGCGATGGTAGAACTCGTCCGTGGACGTCCGCGCTCTTGTTATCGTTGCCGCCATTGCGCCTTTGGCGCTCGCGTCGTGCGCCGGCACCCAGGACGCGGCCGCAGGATCCGTGGCTCAGCAGTGGCTCGATGCGGTGGGCCACGGCGAAGGCGGCCGCGCCTGTGAACTGCTCGCCCCGGGAGCCCGGAACGAGCTCGAGCAGTCGAGCGGCTCGCCGTGCGCCGAAGCAGTCCTTGAGGAGGACGTCGGCGAAGCTGGTGAGCCAGTGGTGACGGTGTTCGATACTGCTGCTCAGGTGCGCTTCGCCTCCGAAACGGTGTTTCTGTCCCGTTTCGACGGCGACTGGTTGATCATCGCCGCTGCGTGTACCCCTCGGGCAGCGCGCCCCTACGACTGCAGCATCAAGGTGTCGTGATGCGTGTCATGTTTGTTTCCTACCTGGTCGTCATCGCCGTCGGGCTGACGCTCATGCTTGCTGTGGCCGTGAGGCATGCGTGATGCGCTCCTTCCTCCGCCACAACTCGCTGAGCCTCTTCTTCGGGGCGATCTTCATCCTGAGCCTGGTCGGCCAGTCACTCGCTGGGTGGCAGCAGTTCAACGCCCAGCAGATTGCAGACGCGCTCGACACAATCAGCTGGACGGCGTACGTCACCTCGAGCGACTTCGCGGTCGACGTCGCCGAGAACTGGCAAAGCGAATTCTTGCAGTTCTGGCTCTACCTCACGGCGACCGTGTGGCTGGTCCAGCAAGGCTCACCGGAATCGAAGAAGCCGAATAAGGTCGGTCGGGAGTCCGACGAGGACCAGAAGGTCGGTCCGCACGCGAGTGAGGACTCGCCCGCATGGGCCAAGTCCGGTGGTTGGCGCACGCGTCTGTATTCGTCGTCCCTCGCGATTGTGATGGGGGTCATCTTCGTGGCGTCCTGGTTCGTGCAGTCCCTTGCCGGGTGGGCCGTCTTCAACGAGACACGGCTCCAACAGTTGCAGGACCCTGTCTCGTGGGGCGGGTACGTCACGAATGCCGACTTCTGGTCGCGCACCCTTCAGAACTGGCAGAGCGAGTTCCTCGCCGTGGGTGCCATGGCAGTCCTCGCCATCTACCTCCGCCAGCGCGGCTCTTCGCAGAGCAAGCCGGTAGGCACATCGCACGAGGTAACGGGAGTCGATGGCTGACGTGCGGAACCAGAGTCCTTGCCGTCGGCGTCCGGACGCGGTCCGGGCCGTGGCGGGGCTGACGCTGACTGGTGTCGCGGCGGCCGTCGCCGATCGGCACCCGCCGTGTGATCGCCGGTTGTTCGCGCTCATCAACGACCACGAGTCCGAACCCTGGGTGGCCCGGCTGGTTCAGCAGTGCGGCACGCCGTGGGTGCTGCCCGGCACGGCCGCAGTAGCACTGGCGACGGGTCGCGGCCGCTTGGCGTTGGCCGCCGCGCTCGCACTTCCCGTCGAGAAGGCACTCGAGGTCGGCATCAAGAAGACGCGACCCACCCCGCGCCCGCTGTACGTCGAGCCCACCGTGCTGCGCGACGACGCCCCCGTCGAGGGCGAGTCATTTCCGTCTGGGCATGCCGCGATCGCGTTCACCGCAGCTGGACTGGCGGCGCCCTACACGCCCCGAGGCGTCGCAGCGGGCCTGGTCGTCCTGGCAGCCGGGTGCTCGCTCGTGCGGGTCTCGCAGGGAGCCCACCACATAATTGATGCGGCTGGGGGCGCTGCCCTAGGCGTGGGGCTGGCAGGCGGCCTAGCGTGGCTTGTCGGTCGCGACGAGTAATGGTGCAGCGTGCGCCATTCGCACCTGTACATCGAGCGCCTCGCGCGCAGCGCAAGGTATCTGTGGCTCACTGAGCGGCTGCAGCACTGGTCTCCGGAACATGGGTGAGTCGCTCAGCGCGCCTCGGGCCACGCCCGGTATCGCGACCCCTCTTCGGACGTCCCGATAGTTGATCGTCACCCGGAGGGTGACCAGAGCGGGATCGGTCACCGCGTCGCTCCGCGAGCCCATCCCGTACCGCGTCGCTCCGCGAGCCCATCCCGTACCGCGTCGCTCCGCGAGCCCATGGTCTATCGGCGACGGGCGTTCCGTATCCGACACCTCATCGGGACGCTGGCGATCACGCCTCCCGACTGGCGCTTCGCGACCGCTCGCGGTTCGGCCTGCGGGACCATGGTTTTGGTGTCGACGGCTATCGGTACGTGAACGTGAAGGGCCTGCATTTTGCGAGAGACGTGTGGGGCTCAAGAGCTAGTTGACAGTGTTGATATATCACGCAGGTGTGGACGGGTTGGGTATGTCGGGGGCGACCGCGGGGTTTTGGCGTTGCCGTAGTAGCGGGTGCCAGGGTCGAGGACGGCGGTGCGTAGGTGTGTGCCCCGCACGTCGAAGGCGTTGATGGTGCCCGGGCCCGAGCCCGATCGCGATGACGGTGCTGGTGAAGACTCGGCGCCCGGCCACCGTGTGGGCTCACCGCCAAGTCTTCACCACCACCGCGACCGCACAGCTGCCCTTGCCCTAGCTCGAGTACTACAAGACTGAACTCGCCACAGCTCGCTCGGAGGCAAGCCGCCGATCAGCCGACTGCTGACGAGGTGTCACGGGGTGCGCCGGGAGGACCGGCCGTGCAGACCACCTTCATCCCCCACCCATCGACTCGCAGATGGCCGGGGAGTGGGCTCGAGTCTGCCCTGTCAACAGTCCGGGGATCCGTCATCCAGGAGGCCGACGGTGGCATGCCTGATCACGTATCCCTCGCGAGCCATCTTGTCTCCGTAAAGCCAGTAGCCCGCGAGATCAGGGTCAGTACACTCCTGTCCTAGGTCGAAGGCGGACAGAGTCCGGCCGGACTCATCTTTTTCGTCCGACTTGCAGCCGTAGTAGGGGTCGGAAACCACTCAGCGAGTTGCCAGACCTCGCTACATGGCGCGCTGTCCAGGTTCACCGATGGGGCGAGCTCCGCGCACGGGTCTGGGGTGCTGCCCGGGGACGCCGACTCTTCCACGTTGGGGACGTTGGCGACCATGCATTCGGTTTGGGACTGTTCTTGGCTGAGCGCCTCAGGCGCACTCGGGTCGGGCGCACAACCAGCGGCAACAGCGACGACAAATAGCGTTACCGAGACGACCGATCGGTTGAAGCATTGCCGAGTCATGTTCATTCCTCTCATGGAGCGTCCGCAATTGCCCGCAGCATGGCCGCACAATAGTCCTCGAGGTGGTCGAAGCCGCGGGCTTGCGCGTCCCCTCGCATGATGACGACGATTGCCCCATCGACTATTAGTTTCACGCGAGCCGCCGACACCTCGTTCTCCGCATCGGGCTGCTCCCGAGTCAACGGTCGTGCATCAATCGAGTCCCTGATGACAACCTCGCGCACGATGTCGTTGAGTGATGTTCCGCGAGTCGCGACGAGCTTGTCGAGCTCGTCTTTCGTCCTCAGCGGCACTAGGACGAGTATCTCGTGCCGCGACGGGGCCGGCACGGTGCCGCGCCCGCCTCGCTTCGCAGGTCCCCTAGCAAACGCGACGGCCGCCTCGTCAGGGTCGGGTCTATCCTGCACATCGTCGGCGTTGTCCGCTGGCAGCCACCCACCGAGTCGGCGCGCTTCGGCCGCCAGCTCCCCGAACGATAGATTCTCTGACTCCAGGTTTGTTTCGACGTCCCAGACTGCCCCGGGGGCACACCGGAACGGGTCCTCCTCACCCGCGGGGTCGGCGACTAGCAACGTGTACGGGTGATTGCTCAAGCCCACTCGATCGGCAATGAAGACGACCACCGTCGTGGCGTCGACCGGCAGGCGTTGTAACACGCGCGCCCACGACGCGCCCGCTAGCGACTCGTCCTCGACGATGTCCACCGGGGCGCCAAGACCGCCCGGACCTCCCGACGCGATCGCATTCGTGACCTTGAGCCACGCAGCCTGAGCATCGAAGAATGTTCGAACCAGTGGCGCTTTGCCTCCGCCGTGCAGGGATGCCATCGCGTCCTCACTCCCGAGCCAGTTGGTGCGCGCAGGCGCGGCCCGCGAACCCAATTGATTCTAGTCCGGCCCGCTAGTCACGTGGGCACGATCGGGCCCTCGTGCCCATCAGCGGTGATCCAATAGTCGTCCCCGTAAAGCACCCGATTGCTCCGGAGGTGGGCCAGGAGCCAACTGCCAGCCCTCTTGTTCTCTGAAAGCGGCACGTCCCTCACGACGCACGCAGGCGTGTACGGAGTGGGATAGCCATCGACATTCACCCCCGTCTTACATCCTTGGTCCGTGGAGTTGTAGGGGTACTCGTCACACGACTGCTTAAAGTTCTTCGCCTTGCACAGACGCTGGGCCACCCTGCGATTGCCGGTTCCCTTTGCCGCGATCCGCGTCAACGGTCGCGTCTCTTCACCGTCGTAGTAGGGCGCGCCAGGGTGGAGCCACAACGAGGCCTGGCCCCTTCCGACAAGAGCCGAGTGCTGGGGATACGCGACGGGATCCAGTTCGAAGACAGGAATGACTGAGTCGAAGACACAGCCGGTGTGCCTGTCGAACACCTTCACCTCACTCCTCCGATCGCACCTGAAGCTCGGCGGGCCGCTCGGGGCGTAAGTGCGGACGGCGTACCCCCCCGCTGTCCCCCTGATACTGGAGTAGATGTCCTCGCTGGTTCCCTCAACCACGGCGCCGGGGGACAAAGAAACCCGGGCGTCGGAGATCATGTAGCCGGACCAGCGATCGTAGGGCGAGATGTGCTCGGAATCAGTGGTCGTGATCCGATTCTCGTTGCACAAACCAACGCAAGTGATGTTGTGGCTCAGAGTCAGCGTCTGACCAGAGAGCTTGCCCGACGAACTGATCCAGTATGCCCGGCTGGTACGCCGGGCGACTCCGTTGATCCGGAAGTCAAGTTGCTCGAACAGCAAGTAGTTAATACTTCCCGTCTCTTTGTCTCCAGTCTTATCGGGCTCAAGGAGGTAGTAAGAGAGGATCGAGATACGGCAAGCACGCCCGCGGTTCACATAGACCCAGTGATCAGGGTCGTCATAGCAGTCGTCATCACGGTACGAGCCCGGCAACGTTTGCGCCGAGGTGGCCCGGGCCTGCATTCGGTTGGATGAGTTGGTCAAGTCCGCGCGCGCCTCGAAACCATCGTCCACCGCGAACGACTTCTGCCCGATGCAGTTGACAACGCCGCTCGACTCCTCGTTGCAGTCAGGTGGTGGGGGAGGACTGAGAGGGGCGACGACAGGGTCGAGTCCAAACGCTGGCGTCATGTGCATCTCGTCAATCATCTGGTCAGCATCGAGGTCAACGTCCTCGTCGAACTGCCGCAGGTTGGCGGTGTATCCCGAGACCCACGCACCGAGGACAACGTTGAGCTCCAGAGGGACAGTGCCGTCGTTGCTGATGACGATCTCGTCCTGTAAGGACGGGCTGATCCGAACCGTGTGTCCGGCCCCTACGGCCTGCAGTGTCGAGAGGTTCGGAAGCTCTCGGTCCCCAGCAAACACCGAGACCGGTCCGTCTGCGGCACCGTCAAGTGTCACGTTGAGGTAAGCGTCGGAGACCCAGTCATCCTCCTCCTCATCGGCAATCCCGGCAAGGTCGAGCGTGACCGCGGCGCCAGGGACAATGGTGGCGTCGTACAGGGTTTGAGATGTCGCGTGGCAGTCGACGCTCACGCAGGGCGCAGGGTCGACCTCGGCAGCCAGAGCATCGACCGTGAAGGACACTGGAGTGCCGGGCGGGCCCAATCGCCGTCGGCGTCGAGGAGCTGCGCGGTGACCTCGTACGTCGTACCAGACTTCAGCGTGTGCGCAGGCACCGTCCACTCGACGGCATTGTCAGCAACCGGGACCTCAAAGCTGTCCGTCCATCGCCCCTGGCTGCGGATGATGAACCGCACCTGGGCGTCGACCGAACCGGCGGGCACCGCCACATTCAACGTGGGGGTGTCCGTGGTGGCGAAGCCCGGACTTCCAGGCGTCACGTCGGCGGCGCCTAAGGCGGCGGTCACCAGCTCAGGAGCGACGCGAATCCGGCGGTGTGCGACGGCACCGTAGTTGCCGTCGGCGTCGATCGCGCGCACGTGCAGCCAGTGCTGTCCCGGAGTCAGCAGGGTGACAAGGCTTGGTACCTGCTGCGTGATTGCCGTTCCGGGATCTGTGTCGTCCTGCTCGTCGACCGTGACGGCGTAGCCCGCGATCACCCCGGCGGCGTCGGTTGTCCAGTCGGCGTGGACGTTGACACCTCCTTCGAGGTCGGGGGACCCTCGCTCGATGTCGACTTGCGGCGTGCCGACTTCCCTGTACACCTCGACCTGGGCTGATGAGTGTGGGAGCCACGTGTCGAGGCTCATGCCGTAGGTGCCGTCGCCCTCTGCAGTGAAGGTCCACACGTCGTCGCGGCTGGTCTCGGAGAAGTCGAGGACGTTCCACCACGTGTCCAGACTTGACGCGTAGAGGCTGAACCGCTGGGACGTGTCCTCAGGCGTGTCCGTGGGAGTGACCCGGATGCGGTAGTCGGTTCCCTCTTCCAGGTCGACCTCAGCGTAGGTGTACCCAGCCTCGGTCATCATGGAGACGGGGCCGCCGTCCGGGGTGATCACGATTGAGCTAGGCTCGTTGGCGCTGCGAGCGCGGGCTGAAACGGCCCCTTCGGATCCGGTGACCCAAACTGTGTACTCGCCGCCGTTCAGGTCCGAAAGCAGCCTAGCGCCGGACACATCATCGACCGCTGCATAGTCCAAGACGTCGCCAGTCTCATCGCGGAGTTCGGCTAGTCCTCCGACCCCGCTATCAGCCTTGACGATGACCTTCACGCGCTGACTTGGGTCCGAGGAGACGTGGAACTGCACTTCGCCTTCCCCGACGATGGACGCCACCCGTGCGGGTCCGTCAATCGTCAGTTCGGTCACCGGGGGCAATGGCGCCTGATCGACCCAGGCGCGCAGTTGATCGAGGTGGATTCCCGTGGTGCTGACCATTCGGTACGTCCCAGTCTCAGGGGCAACGAAGGTTGGGAACTGGCCGCCCCAGGACTCGGTGACCTGCTCCCCGTCCGGACCAAGGATCTCTAGGCTGAAGCCGCCAACTCGCATCTCGGTTCGCGCCCTGAGTCGCTGGCCCTCAACGGCAATGAACTCCAGCTCGAGCATTTGGCCGGGCGCAGTCGCCACGACCCGGGAAGGCCCCCCGCCGACGGCCAGGGTTCCTGAGGCGGGCTGTGAGACGTCGAAGCCGCTAAGGGAGAGATGCCCCGCGGCGTCGCGGGTTGGGTCGAAGGCGAGCTGGTAGGTGCCGGTCTCAGATGTCTCGAACTCGAGTGAGGCCTCGCCCGCATACGAACCCTGGGTGGCGACGACGTTCCCGAGCGGGTCGAGCAGAGTCATGTCTACAGTGCCGTTGCCGAAGTCCGGATGGCCGTAGCCATCACCATCAAACTGTGTGGCGGTGGTGATGAACACTCGTTGTCCGGCATCGAGGTCCATGTCGAGCAGCGCCTTTTCACCCGGCGCAAAGCGATGGTTCCAAGGCACGGGATCTGTAGCGGCCTCGATGACGTCAGTGACGTCCGCCGACACGGGGCTCACCTGCAGCGAGACCTGGCCATATCCAGTGTCGACCTCGACCGTGTACGTGCCGGCAGCCGTCAGGGTGACCGGCTCGACGAACACCGGGCTCCAACCTTGATTCTCTCCCAACACGTCATCCGATGGCGAGAGCAGGCGCAACCCCACCCATGACGACTCGTCCAAGGATTCGCCCTGCACGGCAACCCGC
Organism: uncultured Nocardioides sp.; assembly: GCA_964503015.1. GTDB lineage: Bacteria > Actinomycetota > Actinomycetes > Propionibacteriales > Nocardioidaceae > Nocardioides. Next base: position 23,205 of record CAZDAO010000008.1, read on the forward strand.
TGTCCAGCGGTTGCCCCAAAGGTCACCGAGATCGTCTGGGGCTCGCCCTCGACACCCACCTTGATCGGCCCGCCACCAACAACGAGCTCGTCACCCACGGTGATCGCGGACGCCAATGCGAGGTCCCCAGACGCCGACTGCGCCCCGGACGCTGTCAGGATCGCCGGCTGAGCGGAAACGACGATCGAAGCAATTGCGAGCCACAGCGCCCAACTCCGAGCCCTGATGCCACTCCGCGTTGGGGCGACCAAGGTCGTGAAATCCGACGTGCGTCGGCGTCGAACGGGAACGCGCGAAATCATGGCTCTCCCCGTACAGAATCGCCCTCACGTGAGCTACGTGAGGAAGCGAGCGCGAAGATACGTAAGGGAGCTCCTGACGGGAATGGCTAGATCCGACTATTGACTGAGAACGCCGCGGCCGTTGCGGTATACCGGTCGAGAAGCTTCCAGAAGCAACACCCCGGCCACCGGACAGCGTCTCGGAGCTGCGAGCATGGAAATGTCTCCGACCTGGCCTGAGTAGGGGGCCGAGGAGACCGTGGTCACAAGCGAGTGGACGCACGGCCTCATCAGTTGGGTGGCGTTGAGCGGCGCGGGCTGGCTGGCCTACGTCGACCAGGACCACACCCAGGGCGAGGGATGACGCGAACGTCCTGTGGCGGATCTGGGCAGTCGACCCGAGCACCGATGAGCGCATCCTGCTCGTCAGCAACGGAGACACCCTGCGACGCTAGGTCACGATCGTCACCCGCAGGGCTACCGGAGCGGGATCGACAGGGCGGTTGGATATCCGAGGGTCCGTGGTGGACGCAGCCGACAGCGGCCAGGGAAAGACGGTGCTTCCTGTCGACGCCGACAATGTCGAGGATATGAATGTCTGTGGCGGTGTGGACAGCCATGAGCCCGCCTATCCCGCTGTGGTCACGCTCCGCGTGACGATCCTGTTCTGGGATCGGTGCGTCGTCTCGGCAGCTATTGGTCTTGTTACGAATCGGCCGATCCGTAACAGCGATCGAGCAGCAGCGCGCCCCGTTTTCTCACGCCGCGGCACGGTGCCTGCCGGCCGGAGGGTTCGCGCTGTCATTTGAGGGATGCGGTTTCCCAGGTGATATCGTTGTGTCGATATCGGAGGTGATCGTGATGGAGCAGATTCTGATCCGCAACCTTCCTGTGGGGACCAAGGCGGCGCTGCGCAAGCGTGCCAAGCAGAGCCACCGGTCGGTGGAAGCGGAGGCGCGAGACGCGCTGACCAAGGCACTGAGCGACGAGCCCGTCACGATCGTCGATCTGCTGGGCACGGACGAGGGCGCTGACATCGAGTTCGAGCCCGAGCGGCTGGGGCTGACGGCTCGATCAGCGCACCTGTGAGGTATCTGCTGGACACCAACGTGGTGTCCGCGCTTCGGGTCCGCGGGCGGAATCGTGCTGTGGAGGCGTGGGCCACGGCGGTGCCGCTTGGCGACCAGTTCGTCTCGGCGTTCACAGTCGCCGAGATCGAGCGCGGCGTGGTCGCGATGGAACGTGCCGACGCCAATCAAGGAGCGGTCCTTCGCCGTTGGCTCGAGGACAACGTGCTACCTGCATTCGCGCATCGGGTGCTGCCGTTTGACTTGCCAGCGGCGCGAGTCCTTGCTGGCTATCGGGTTCCCGAGCACGCGCCGTTCGATGACGCTCTTATCGCGGCGGTTGCGGAGTCTGCTGGGATGACGGTGGTGACGCGCAACGTCCGCCACTTCGAGCCCCTCGGGGTGCCGGTCCTTGATCCGTGGGGCACACCGCCGCCCGATAACTGACCACTGACCCTGCGAACGAGAACCGACGACGAGCTGAGATTGCTCGGAACAACCCTGTCAGGCGCATGGGGATCGGGGCCTTGCGGACGGTGGGGGAGAGGGCGCTGGCTGGGGCGTTGGGCTTGTGCCCGATGCCCGGGCTGGGCCGCAGCCGGCGCCCGGCGGGGCCCACCACGGGAGGTGCGCCATGAGCGCCCTGCTTGTCGGGTACGCCCGATGCTCCACCGATCAACAAGACCTCACCGCACAACGCGACGGGCTGCTCGCCCTCGGTGTAGAGGCTGAGCGGATCTACGTCGACCACGGCCTGACCGGCACCAACCGAGAACGCCCCGGCTTGCGCGAGGCGCTCGCCGCCTGCCGTGCCGGCGACACTCTGGTCGTCACCAAGCTCGACCGCCTCGCCCGGTCACTGCCGGATGCCCGCGCGATAGCTGATGAGCTCACTACGCGGCAGATCAGCCTCAGCCTGGGCGGGTCGGTCTACGACCCGACCGATGCGGTCGGGAAGCTGTTGTTCAACGTGCTGGCGATGGTCGCGGAGTTCGAGTCCGACCTGATCCGGCTGCGCACGGTCTAGGGCATGAAGGTCGCCAGAGCCAAGGGCCGGTTGAAGGGCAAGCAGCCCAGGCTCAGCCGCAAGCAGGAGGCGCACCTGGTGTCGCTGGTGCACAGCGGCGAGTACAGCACCCTCGAGGTAGCCGAGCTCTTCGGGATCGGACGCTCGACGGTCTACCGCGCCATCGAGCGCCAACGCATCGCGGCGAAGGCCGATCTCCCTGACGGCTCCACACGACGCTGATCGTCATCTCGTTGGCGTCCCGCAACCGACACCCTGGCGGGACGCCGACGAACGGAACTGACCGGAGCCGGTCTCGAACGGCGGCTTCCTCGGAGAGGGTTCCTCCACGGGGACCCGGGGCTAAGCCCGCGGGTCAGTGGTGCGTGTAGGAGCCGACTTGGTTGGCTTCAGTGAAGTGAGTGGGGGTCTCGCAGCGGTCTTCGAGCCCTGCTCGGTAGGTCTGGAATGCGGGGAGGTGAGGCAGCGGGTTGGGCAGGTCGGGTCCACTGACGACTTCGAGGAACTCGTTGGGCTGGTCGAGCTGGTAGGTGGCCCAGGTCAGACCCGTGGGTTGTTGTTCGGCGAGTTCGGTGTAGACGGCTCGCAGCAGGGTGAGGTGGGTGTCGAGTTCGGCGGGCTTGATCTGGTAGCGCATGATCGCGTGCACGTCTGGTCCTTTGGCTCGGCGGGTCGGTGGGGCCTGTTCTCAGGTGGTCACGGCGCGGAGGGCGCCGGGCTGGCGACCGGCGAGTCTGTCCAGTCCGGTCGCGGTGGCGGCGTCGGCGGGTAGGTGGATGACCAGGTCCTGATGACTGGGCTCGGACAGTTGGAGTGTCTCCTCGGCCAGTCGCAGGGTCCCTGCTCGTGGATGGTCGAGCGCGGTGACCCGTGATGGTCGGTCGTTGAGGGGTCGCCGCTCCCAGCGTCGGGTGAACTCCGCACCGGCGGAGTCTGCGAGCTCGGCGGCCAGGATCTCGACGGCGGGATCGCCGTTGCGGAGCCTGTGGAGGCGGGCGACCTGGTGGTCGGCGGTGTCGGCCCAGTCCTGGTAGGCGTTCTTCGCGTCGGGGTTGGTGAAGGTGAACCGGAGCAGGTTCGGGTTCGGGCCGTCGAGGATCCCGATCGGGCGGGCGAGGTGGTCGTAGCCGTCGTTCCAGGCCAGCAGGTCGGCGAGGTGGTTGACCACACAAGCGGGGGTGGGGTCGAGCCGGTCCAGGATGGCCTGAGTGGTGGCCCGGATGGTGCGGGCGGCCTCGCGTGCGGCGGTGCACAGCTCGGTGCCGTGGCTGATGTTTGACAGCTCGCGGAGGTGCTCGCGGTCGGCGTCGCTGAGGTGGAGTGCGTGGGCGATAGCGGCGAGGACCTGGGTGGAGGGGCGTTGGTCGCGTCCCTGCTCGAGCCGGGTCAGGTACTCCACGCTGATGCCGGACAAGGTGGCCAGCTCGGCTCTGCGGAGCCCGGGGGTGCGGCGGCGTGTCCCGGCTGGGAGACCGACGTCGGCGGGGCGTACCGCCTCGCGTCGGCTCCGAATGAACTCGCCCAGTTCGCCGTCGATCACCTGGCCAGTCTGCCCGATATCCGACGCGTGAGGGTGGCCGTGCTGGGGCCAGCCTAAGCAGGGTCTCCCGCCTGCGCTGGACGGCCCGGAGGCTCGTGGCATGACTGAGCCAACTGACACAGCGACGACCCGCCTCGATCCCACCACCGACGGCACCAGCAACAGCCACGGCCACGACCAGGACCGGGGACGCCCTCAGGCTCCGCGTCCACTGCGCCTGGGGGTGGTGGTCGGGAGCACCAGACCGGGCCGGAAGGCGGCTGCGGTGGCCGACTGGGTCCTCAAGAATGGCCGCCAACATCCCGAGGTCGCCTCCGGGTGGGTCGACGTTCAGGTGATCGACCTGGCTGAGGTCGGGCTGCCGCTGCTCGATGAGCCGGTCCCGGCGGTGTTCGGGGCCTACCAGCATGAGCACACCCGAAGCTGGTCGGCGCTCGTGGGCGGTTTCGACGCGTTCATCTTCGTGGTCCCCGAGTACAACCACTCGATGCCGGCGGTGGTCAAGAACGCCATCGACTACCTCTACGCCGAATGGGCTCACAAGCCGGTCGGGTTCGTCGGGTACGGCCTGGCCGGTGGCGTCCGGGCGGTGGAGCATCTGCGGCTCGTGCTCACCGAGGTCAAGGCGCTGCCCATCGGTGACCAGGTGGCGCTGTCGGTCTTCGACGACTTCACCTACGCCGACCCCACCGACCCGACGGAGCCTGGTCAGGTCACTCCCAGGGACCACCAGTCGGCCGAGCTGTCGGGGATGCTCGAGGGCTGCCTTGCCCTGGCCGCCGCCCTCGCGCCGCTGCGCAGCCAGGTGGCGGGAGCGTGAACGACAGCGGGGGGACTCCTCCCGAGAGTGCGGCCATGCCCGAGACTGCCCCGCCCGAGGCCGCCTCGGCGCAAGGCGCGTCCCCCGATTATGGTCGGGCTGGTCGCCGGGAGTGGGCCGGGCTGGCGGTGCTGACCCTGCCGGTGTTGCTGGTCTCGATGGACATGACCGTGCTGCACCTGGCGATCCCGAAGATCACCGCGGACCTGGACCCCAATGGCCCGCAGGTGCTGTGGATCGTGGACATCTACGCGTTTGTGGTCGCCGGTCTGCTGATCACCATGGGAGCAGTCGGCGACCGGATCGGCAGGCGGCGGCTCCTGCTGCTGGGTGCGGCCGGGTTCGCGGTTGCCTCGGTGGCGGCGGCGTTCGCGACCGGGCCGGCCATGCTGATCGCGGCCCGCGCCGCTTTGGGGGTGGCCGGCGCGACGCTGGCGCCGTCCACGCTGTCGCTGATCCGGACCATGTTCGCAGATGAGCGGCAACGCTCGACCGCCACCTCGGTGTGGGTCCTGGCGTTCCTCGTCGGTGGGTCGATTGGGCCCGTGGTCGGCGGCTTGTTGCTGCAGTATTTCTGGTGGGGATCGGTCTTCCTGCTCGGCGTGCCGGTGATGGTGCTGCTCCTGATCGCCGGCCCCTTCGTGCTGCCGGAGTACCGAGCCCCGGACAGGCCCGCCCTGGACGTGACCAGCGCCGCCCTGTCGCTGGCTGCGGTGCTGGCGGTGGTGTACGGCCTCAAGGAACTCGCAGCTGGGGACGCAGTCCTCGTCCCGGTGATCGTCACCTCGGCTGGCATTGCCTTGGCCGCCGTCTTCGCCCGTCGTCAGCGGCGCCTACCCCACCCGCTGGTCGACCTCGACCTGTTCAGACAGCGGCCCTTCGCCGTGGCCATCGGGGTCCTGACCCTCGGGGTGATCGTGCTGGCCGGAATGGGGTTCCTCACCGCGCAGTACCTCCAGCTGGTCCTGGGTCTGGAGCCGCTGGCCGCAGGCTTGTGGACCCTGCCTCCGCTGGCGGCCGGCGTCGTGGCCGTCATCGTTGCCCAGGCCCTCGAAACCCGGATCTCCCATAGGCTCAGCACGGTCGGCGGCCTGATGCTGGCCGCAGCCGGGCTCATCGTTCTCGCTCGGCTGCCCACCAGCGGTGTGACCATCGTCGTGGTGGGGCTAGCCGTGCTGTTCGCCGGTGTGATGCCCGTTCTTGCTCGCGGGGTCGACACCGTCACCGGCGCTGTCGCCCCAGAGCGCGCCGGCGCCGCGGCCGCGCTGTCGGAGACCACCCAGGAACTCGGAGGAGCCCTCGGCATCGCCGTCCTAGGCAGCATCGCCGCCGCCGTTTACCGCACCCAACTGGCACCCACCCTCGACCGACAACCATCCGAGGTGGCCACGGCAGCCGGCGAGAACCTCGCCGCAGCGTTACAGGGCTCCGACATCGTGCCTCCTGAGGTCATCGCGGCCGCGGCCGCCGCCTTCGCCGACGGCATCAACCTGGCCAGCGCCATCGCCGCAGTCATCGTTCTGGTCGCTGCAGCCGCGGCGGCCGCGGCCCTCGCCAGCCGTCCAACCCGTGGTCCGAATTGAACTTCCCTTGAAACGCCGATGCGCTCCTTACGCTGGCCAGATCACTGGCCGCTCGCCGTGGACCCGCTCGCGCAACGCATGGTTGGTGACCAGCTTGGCCGGCTTGGGTCGGCTGGCGCGCTGGTAGGCCGCGACGTGCGCCGTGCTCGCACGATACCGGCCGGACCGGTCGCTGTTGCGGGCCAGCTCTCGGGAGATCGTCGAGGGGCTGCGGCCCAGCCGGGCCGCGATCGCGCGCATCGACTCGCCCGCGGCCCGGGCCAGGGCGATCTCCTCGCGTTCGGCGAAGGAGAGGTAGCGGCCCTGGAGGTCGCGGCCGCGGCGTGGGCGGACCCCGCCGGCCGCGCGGAGCCAGGCCAGCCCGCGGTGTCGATGGGTGCCCGCGACAGCGGCCGCGTCGGTCAGGAACTCTCCGGCCTGCCAAGCGGCCCAGAACGGTTGGTAAAGATCAGGAACCAGCTGGCTCGAGAAGCGCATCGACGTCATCACCCTCACAGGATCGATCAGGTGTTGCGAGGACCGCGTGAACCCGGGGATCCCCGCACGGGATGGGCGGTGCGCGTGACTTGTCAGTGTGAGAGCACACGGTCGAGGCGAGGGAGCACCCGCGGATCGTGCGGCGACTTCGCCAGCTTGTACAGGCCTAGCGCGACGGCCAGAGTTTGGCTGCGCCGGCCCAGCTCGGGCACGTGGGGGTGCCACCGGGCGACCGAGTTCATGGTCTCGGTGCCGTAGTACCAACGCAGTTGGGCGAAGTCCCAGGCGACCGACCCGATGAAGGCATCGCCGAAGTCGAGCACGCCTCCTAGCCGGCCATCGGATTCGGTGAGTAGGTGCTCGCGGTGCAGGTCGGAGTGGACAACCCCGACGGGACCCTCGATCGCCTCCCACACCTCATCCACCAGGCCGGCCAGCGGCGGCAGCAGGTGCGGCGCCAGGTGAGACACCGGGTGCTCGGTCAAGTCCGATCCGTCGAAGGGCCAGCACTGCGCCCAGCACCACCGCCGCTGGACCCCCAGCACAGCGCTGCTGCACTCTCCGCGAACGGGCGCTGGTTCGTCGAGGAGGGGGCCGTAGCCCGACGTAGGGAGAGCGTGCAGATCGGTGAGTAGATCGCCAACACGCCGCGCGAACTCGGGCGCCCACGGAGAGTCGTAACCGATGGGCGACCCGGCGAGCAGGTTGCCGACGACGCACGTCGTGCCCGCGACATCAACCACACTCCATTCCGCAACCGGGTGGCCTCGGGTCGCCAGTGCATCTCCGAGCGCGGCTTCGGCGCGGAATCGGATCGATCGGGCCGTGCCGGTCACCGGCACGCGCACGACCCATTCCGCGTCGCTGCCCTGCTCGCGAGCGACCCCGTACGCAGCACACGAGCGTCCCGCGGAGATTCGGCGCACCGTGTGTGCTGATGCGCCGAGGACTCGACGAGCCGCCACCGAGGCGAGCTCGTCCTCTGCCCGGATCGACTCGGCGGCCCCAGACAGCGGACTGCTCACGGCTACCTCCAACCTCAGCCTCGCGCGGACAGGCCGCCGATTGCGAGCAAGACTAGAACCCCTCGAGCCGAGCCGTGCCCGCTTGGCGCGTGCCTCAGCCGGGTCGGCCTGCCCCGTGAGGCGACCAATCCGTCCGACAAGCCCGGGACGACCGCCGCGGCGTGATCTCAACCCGAGTCCGGCGACGTGACCGCGCCCTGACCGAGAGCCCCCCC
>CAZDAO010000009.1:0-13490 GCA_964503015.1 uncultured Nocardioides sp.
GATGGTGCACCGACATGATTCTGCTGACCCGACTCTCCGGTACGGCGTTCGTCCTGAACGCCGACCTGATCGAGCGACTCGACAGCACCCCGGACACGGTGGTGACGCTGGTCGACGGCAAGAAGTATGTCGTGGCCGAGGGCCTGCTGCAGGTCGTGGAGCAGGTGCGTGCCTGGCGCGGCAGCATCGCCGCCGCCGGCGCCCTGCCCGACGTGCCCTCGCAGAGCGTGGCGCAGCGCGCCCACCTCGCCGCGGTCGCGGACCACCCTGCGCTGGACTCCGCGCAGGAGCCGACGCTGGAGGAGGAGCGCTGATGGATCCGGCAACCCTGATCGGCGTCCTCGTCGGCCTCGTCATCATCGTCGTCGCCAACATCATGGAGGGCGGCAACCCGATGAGCCTCCTCCTCCTGCCGCCGATGCTGCTCGTGTTCGGCACGACGCTGATGGTGACGATGGCGGGCGGCACGATGCAGGACGCCAAGAACGCCGTCGGCTCCCTCAAGACCGCCTTCACCGCCAGGGTCCGGCCGGCCGGCGAGGTCGTGCCGATGGTCGTCTCGCTCGCCGAGAAGGCCCGCCGCGAGGGCCTCCTCGCCCTCGAGGACGAGCTCAAGAAGGTCGACGACCCGTTCCTCGTCAAGGGCGTCACGCTGGCCATCGACGGCACCGACCCCGACGAGGTCCGCGAGATCCTCGAGGCGGAGGTCCACGCGACGAAGGCCCACGGCAAGCACTCGGCCAAGTTCTTCGCCGACGCCGGCGCCTACGCCCCCACCATCGGCATCGTCGGCACCGTCATGGGACTGGTGCACGTCCTGGAGAACCTCGCCCAGCCCGAGGAGCTCGGCCACCTCATCGCGGCCGCCTTCATCGCGACCCTGTGGGGCGTGATGTCGGCCAACGTGATCTGGCTGCCGATCGGCAACCGGCTCAAGCGGCTCACCGAGCTCGAGGCCGCGCGCATGGAGCTCGTCATCGAGGGCGTCGCCGCGATCCAGGCCGGGTCCAACCCGCGGGTGATCGCGCAGAAGCTCACCTCGCTGCTGCCCGCCGGCGAGCAGCCCGCACCTGCCGGCAAGGCCGCCTGAGATGAGCGCCGGAGGACGCCGCCGCCGCGGCGAGGAGCCCGAGGAGCACGAGAACCACGAGCGCTGGCTCGTGACGTACGCCGACATGGTGACGCTGCTGATGGTGCTCTTCATCGTGATGTTCGCGATGAGCTCGGTCGACCAGAAGAAGTTCAACGCGCTCAAGGACGGCCTCGCCGCCGGCTTCGGCGACTCCAGCTCGGTGATGACCGGCTCGGAGTCGATCATGGACCAGCCCGGCGTCGCCGCGGTCCAGCCGGTCCGCCCGGACAACTTCACGGCCGGCACCCCGGCCGCGCAGCGTGCGCTGCAGCTCCGGGACCGGGAGTACGCCGACGCGCAGGCCGAGCTGGGACGCCTCGACGGGCTGGGCAGGCGCCTGGCCGAGGCCCTCCGCAAGGAGGGGCTCGGCGGTGACGTCACGCGTCGCATCGACGAACGCGGCCTCGTGCTGAGCCTGACCTCCCGGCACGTCGTCTTCGAGCCCGACCGGGCCGAGCTGAGCAGGCGTGGCCAGCGGGTGGTCGAGGCGGTCGCGCCGGTGCTGCGCGACGCCACCGAGGACCTGCGCATCGACGGACACACCAACCAGGTCCCGGTGAAGCCGCGCTTCTTCGCGACCGACTGGGACCTCTCCTCGGCGCGGGCGGTCACCGTGCTGCGCTACCTCCAGGAGGTCGGCCGGATCCCGGGGGAGCGGCTCAGCGCCGCCGCCTTCGGACACGAGGTGCCGCTCATCGACCCGAAGAAGCCCGGCTCCCAGGACATCAACAAGCGGGTGGACATCGTCGTCCTCTCCAATCTCCCGGCCGCCTCGCGCGAGCTGCTCGACGACCTCGCCGCGACCAGGACCAGCGGCACCCACGACCCGACCGAGGGAGGATCCTCATGACCAGCGCCACGCTCGACCGTCCCGCCACCGCGTCGGCCGACGAACCCGAGTCCACCGGGGGCAAGAAGAAGAAGCTCATCGTGATCGCACTGGTGCTCGTCGTCGGTGCCGCCGCCGCGTGGTGGTTCCTGCTGCGACCCAGCGGGCCGACCGAGCCCGAGCCCGGCGAGGTGATGACGATGGAGCCGATCCAGGTGAACCTCGCCGACGGGCACTACCTGCGCGTCGGGATCGCGCTCCAGCTCTCCGCCGAGGCCCACGAGGCCGACGGCAGCAAGGCACTCGACGCGACGATCGAGCTGTTCAGCGGCGTCGACCCGGCCGAGCTGGCGAAGGCGGGCCAGCGCAAGGAGCTGAAGCACGAGCTGGAGGAGAAGCTCCACGAGGAGTACCACGGCGACGTCCTGGAGGTGTACTTCACCGAGTTCGTCACCCAGTAGTCCGGGGGGGCGCGGACGCACGAGTCCGCGCCAACCCCTCAGGTCGGGTCCGGGGAGGCCGATACCTGACTTCGTGACGGCCCTGCAGACCTCCCGCACACCCGCGCACCACGGTGCCCGGGCACGTCGGCGTGCCCGCAGCGGCGCCGACCCGGTGGCGTACGACTTCCGCCGCCCGATCCAGCTCTCGCGCGAGCACACCCGCCTGCTCCAGGTCAGCTTCGACGCGTTCGCGCGCCAGATGGCGACGGTCTTCACCTCCGCGCTGCGCACCGTGTGCACCACCCGGCTCAACAGCGTGGTGCAGCAGACGTACGCCGAGCACGTCGACTCGCTCGACGCGATGACGTACGCCGTCAAGGTGAGCACCGACCCGCTGCCCGGCGTCGCGATCCTCGACCTCCCGCTGCCCGTCGTGATGGGCACGATCGACCAGATGCTCGGTGGCCCGGGCTCGGAGGCCCAGCCCGAGCGGCCGTTGACCGACATCGAGAGCGCCGTGGTGCGCGGCGTGGTGACCCGCCTCCTCAGCGAGCTGGCGTACAGCGTGGCCAGCGTCGTCGAGGTCACCCCCACCGTCGTCGGCATCGAGTACAACCCGCAGCTGGCCCAGGCGGCGGCACCCAGTGACGCGGTGGTCGTGGCGAGCTTCGACCTCACGATCAAGGAGCGGACGCACCCCGTCACGTTCTGCATGCCCTTCGCCGGGCTGCACCCCGTCCTGGCCAAGGCCGCCGCGCCCGCCCAGGTCTCGGAGCGCGAGCGCGAGCAGCGCACCCGCTCCGCGCAGCTCGTCGACCGCCGCTTCCAGGACGTCCCGGTCGACGCCGTGGTCCGCTTCCGCCCCACGCGACTGGGCCCCCATGCCCTCACCCACCTGGCCGTCGGCGACGTGCTGCGGCTCTCGCACCGCGCCTCCGACCCGCTCGACGTCGTCGTCGGCGATGCCACCTTCGCCCAGGCCACGGCCGGCAGCCACGGCGCCCGGTTGGCCGCCCTGGTCGTCGGCACCGCCAGTACCAAGGAGAACGCATGACCACCACCGACCTCAGCCCCGACCTCGCCGCCGGGGACCTCCAGGCGACCGTCGTCTCGGCCGCCACCGCCGCCGCCGAGGTGCTCCCCGCGCCGAGCCCGCTGACCGCCGGTACGCCGGTGCCCGGCGCGGACTGGGCCAGCACCGGGCTGGCCGGCGCCGTCGTCGCCGAGCTGCACCTCCCGGGTGCTCCGCGGCTCGCCGTGCTCGTCGGCGCCGACCTCGTCGAGGCGCTCGCCTCCAGCCCGCTCGGCGGGCTGGACCTGGCCGCGGCCACGCAGCCCGCCCTGGAGGCGGCCGCTGCCGCGTTCGGCACCGGGTGCGGCGCGGCCCGTGAGGTGTCGGTCGAGCTCGTCGCCTCCGACCTCGGCACCTCGTTCACCGCCGTCCCGTTCCTCGGTGGCGGCCTCACGGCAGGTGCCCTCCTCGTCTCGGACGAGGCGGCGACCGCGGCCGCGTCCGTGCGGGCCGCCGTGCAGGCCGAGCCCGCCGCGGTCCCCGCCGCCCGCCTGCCGCAGCGCGGCATCGAGATGCTCCACGGCGTCGACATGGAGGTGACGGTCGAGCTCGGCCGCACGACCATGACGGTGCGCGACCTGCTCGCCCTCTCGCCCGGGGAGGTGCTGGAGCTCGACCGCGCCGCCGGCAGCCCGGCGGACCTGCTGGTCAACGGCCGTCTCATCGCCCGCGGCGAGGTCGTCGTGGTCGACGAGGACTTCGGCCTGCGCGTCACCGAGATCGTCGACGAGAGCACAGCAGGCTGACGTGCTCGAGCTCACGGTGCGACTGATCGCCTCCCTGGCGGTCGTCGTAGGACTCATGCTGCTCCTGGCCCGACTGGTCGGGAAGCGGTACGGCGCGCGCACAGGCGCGCCCGTGCAGGTGGTGCACCGGCAGCCGCTGTCGCGCAGCGCCTCGGTCGCCGTCATCACCGTCGGCAGCCGCGTGCTCGTCGTCGGCTCCACCGACCACCAGGTCAGCCTGCTCACCGAGCTCGACCCGGAGGAGCTGGCGGACGCCGAGCTGGAGGCGGCCCTCGACGCAGGGTTCGACGCAGGGCTCGACGTCGAGCCGGAGCCCGAGCTCACGGCCGAGCTGCCCCTCGACCTGCCCGCCCGGCCCGCCGCCGCGGCTGCCGTCCCCGCGCGGACCGGCATCGCGGCCCTGACCACGATGCCCTCCCTCGCTTCGCTGACGCAGCGCAAGCCGCGCCCGGGCACGTCCCCGCGCCGCACCGCCGCCCCGCAGGGCGCGTCGACCGCGCCGACCGCGCCGACCCATGGCGCCCTCGCCGGCTCGGTCCTCTCCACGCAGACCTGGCGCCAGGCCTTCGCCGCGGCCACGGGCAAGACGTCGTGACCGCGCGTTCTCGGGTCGCGCGTCACCTCGCCGTCGCGCTGGCAGCGCTCGTCGCCTCTGCCGCCGTCCTGCTCGGCCTGACCGCGACGCCGGCCGCCGCGGCGCCGGTGCTGCCGACGACCGCGGGCGGCGTCCACGCCGGCGCGCACACCGGCCTCGCCACGGTGCTGCCGATGGCCCCGGACGGCCCCAACGGCCCGCGCGCGCCGAAGGGCCCCCAGGGCCCCGACGGCGGCGACAGCTCGGTGACCATCGACCTCGGGGGCATGACCGACAAGCCGAGCACGCCGATCACGGTGATCCTCGCGCTGTCGCTGCTGTCCCTCCTGCCCGCGATCCTGCTGACCTGCACCAGCTTCACCAAGGTGCTGATCGTGCTCGGCCTCACGCGCAACGCGCTGGGCCTGCAGGGGATCCCGCCCAACCAGGTGCTCGCCGGTCTCGCGCTGTTCCTGTCGCTGTTCATCATGGCGCCGGTCCTCAGCGAGATGAACGACACCGGGATCCAGCCCTACCTCGACGGCGACAAGACCGCCTCGGTGGCCTACGACGACGGCGTCGGGCCGCTGCGCGACTTCATGCTCGACCAGACCGGCGACGACGAGCTGCGGCTGCTGACCAACGTCGCAGGTCGCGACCTGCCGAAGGACCGCGAGGACGTGTCGATGGCGACGCTGGTGCCGTCGTTCGTGCTGAGCGAGCTCAAGCAGGCGTTCATCATCGGCTTCATCATCTTCATCCCCTTCCTCGTCATCGACATCGTGATCAGCGGCGCCCTGATGGCCCTCGGCATGATGATGATGCCGCCGGTCATGGTGTCGCTGCCCTTCAAGCTGCTGCTCTTCGTCCTCGTCGACGGGTGGGGGCTGGTCATCACCTCCGTCGTCTCGAGCTACCAGTAGCCAGGAACGAGCACCCATGACCGACACCACCGTCATCAACATCGCCCTCCAGACCATGGTGGTCGCGCTGAAGCTCTCGGCGCCGATCCTGGTCACCTCGCTCGTCATCGGCTTCACGATCTCGCTCTTCCAGTCGATGACCCAGATCCAGGAGTTCACGCTCGCCTTCGTGCCGAAGCTGGTCGGCGTCGGCGTGGCGCTGCTGATCTCCGGGGGCTGGATGCTCCAGACCCTCGTCGACTTCACCCAGGACCTCTTCGCGATGGTCCCCACCCTGCTGGGCTGACCCGTGACCCTGACCGTGGCGGGCGAGCCGCTGCTCGCCTACCTCCTGGCGTCGGTGCGCATCATCGCCTGGCTGGCCCTCGTGCCACCCTTCGCCGGGCGCTCCATGCCGACGATGGCCAAGGTCGTGCTCTCCCTCGGCCTCGCCTTCGCCGTCGTGCCGAACGTGGACGGGGGCAGCATCCCGACGAGCACGGGCAGCCTCCTGGTCACCGCCCTCACGCAGGTCGTGGTGGGTGCAGCGCTCGGCCTGGTGACGTACGTCCTGCTGGCCGCGATCGCCACAGCCGGTTCGCTGATCGACACCTTCGGCGGCTTCCAGCTCGCGCAGGGCTTCGACCCGCTGTCGATGAACATGAACACCGTCTTCGGCAAGCTCCACCAGATGCTCGCGGTGATGATCCTCTTCGCCACCGGGGGGCACCTCCTGGTCCTCGGCGGCCTGCTGCGCACCTTCGACGTGCTCCCACTCGGCGAGGCGCCGGAGCTCGACGGCGCCTCCCACGTGCTCATCACGGCGTTCGGGATGTTCTTCGTGACCGCGGTCCAGATCGCACTGCCGCTGATCGCGGTGCTGTTCGTGTCCGACCTCGGACTGGCGCTGCTGACCAAGGTCGCCCCGCACCTCAACGCGATCAACGTGATGTTCCCGGCCAAGATCGGCCTGACCCTGCTGCTGCTCGGCCTGTCCTTCCCGGTGCTGCCCGAGGCTGTCAGCCGGCTGGTCGAGCTGGCCAACGAGGCGCAGTTCGCGCTCGTGAGCGGGGGGTGAGGGCGGGTGTCGGAGGAGAAGACCGAGAAGCCCACAGCCAAGAAGCGCAGGGAGTCACGCAAGGAGGGGCAGGTCCCACGGACCCAGGAGCTGGGCGGCTGGGCGACGCTCCTGCTGGTCGGGATGGTCCTGCCGAGCCTGCTGGGCCATGAGCTGACCGCTCTCGCCGAGCTGATGCGCGACTGCTTCAGCGTGGACGGCCGCGTCGAGGTCTCCGACGCGATGACCCTGCTCGGCCGCGGCGCGCGCCACGTGATGGTCACCCTGGTCATCCTCGGCACCGCGGTCATGATCGTGGGCGTGGCGGCCGCGTTGGCGCAGGGCGGCTTCTTCCTCGCCACCAAGTCGGTGAAGCCCTCGCTCAAGAAGCTGAACCCGCTCCAGGGCTTCAAGCGCGTCTTCGGCACCCAGGCCCTGTGGGAGGGCGCCAAGATGCTGCTCAAGAGCTCCGTCGTCGGTTTCGTCGCCTACGGCGCGGTCTCGGCGATCATGCCGCTCATCGGCGGGCTGGTGCCGATCGCCGCGGTGCTCGAGGTGGTGCGCGACGAGGTGCTGTCGCTGCTGCGGAGCGTCGCCGTCGCGGGCCTCGTGATGGCGGTGGCCGACTACATGATGGTCCGCAAGCGGATGGGCAAGCAGACCCGGATGAGCAAGCACGAGGTCAAGCAGGAGAGCAAGCAGACCGAGGGCGACCCGCTCCTCAAGGGCGCGATCCGCTCGCGCCAGCTCGCTGCCTCGCGCAACCGCATGATGGCCGACGTGCCCAGCGCCGACGTCGTGCTGGTCAACCCCACCCACGTCGCCGTCGCACTGAAGTACGACGCCGAGCGCGGCGCGCCCCGCGTCGTCGCCCGCGGTGCCGGTGTGGTCGCCCAGCGCATCCGTGAGGAGGCCGCCGAGCACGGCGTCCCCCTCGTGCGGGACATCCCGCTGGCCCGGGCGCTGCACCGCTCCACGGTGGTCGGGCAGGAGATCCCCGCCGAGCTGTACGCCGCCGTGGCGCAGGTGCTCGCGTTCGTCATCTCCCGGCGCACGGCCGGCGCCCGCGGCGGCGAGCACCACACCCCGCGCCAGCACGGCGACCTGCCGGCCGTGCCGGTGGGGAGCCGGCGACGCCGTACCGTCGCTCCCGCCTCCCCGAGCCCAGCCCTGAGCGCGGCCACGAGCCCGGCCCTGAACCCGGCCTCGAACCCGGCCACCAACTCCTCAGGAGTCACCGCGTCCGGCCGATGAGGGCTGTGGTGCCAGGACGGCACCACCCCTCGTGCCACGGACGGCGCGCCCCTCGGCGACCCTCCCGAAAGGCACCTCGTGGCCCCGAAGCGACTGCTCCAGCTGGGTGTTCCAGCCGGCATCGTGCTGATCGTCGTGATGCTCGTGGTGCCGCTGCCGGCCGTCGTGCTCGACATGCTGATCGCGCTCAACATCACCAGCGCGCTGCTCGTGCTCCTGGTCGCGATGTTCGTGCACAAGCCGCTGGAGTTCGCGGCGTTCCCGGCGGTCGTGCTCGTCCTCACGCTCTTCCGCCTGGCGCTCAACGTCAGCGCCACCCGGCTCGTGCTGCTCGACGGCTACGCCGGGAAGGTGATCGACACCTTCGGCCACTTCGTGGTCGGCGGCTCGCTCATCGTCGGCCTCATCGTCTTCGCGATCCTGCTGATCATCCAGTTCGTCGTCATCACCAAGGGTGCCGAGCGTGTCGCCGAGGTCGGCGCGCGCTTCACCCTCGACGCGATGCCCGGCAAGCAGATGGCCATCGACGCCGACCTCAACTCCGGCCTGATCGACGAGGACGAGGCGCGCCGGCGCCGGCACGAGGTGCACGCGGAGGCCGACTTCTACGGCGCGATGGACGGCGCCTCGAAGTTCGTCAAGGGTGACGCGATCGCCGCCATCGTCATCACGATGGTCAACCTGATCGGTGGCTTCGCCGTGGGCATGGCGCAGCGCGGCATGTCGTTCGGCGACGCCATCACGACCTACAGCCTGCTCTCCGTCGGCGACGGCCTGGTCTCGCAGATCCCGGCGCTGCTGCTCTCGACCGCCACCGGCCTCATCGTCACCCGCAACACCGGCGACTCCGACATGGGCTCGGACATCCTGCGCCAGCTGACCTCCAACAAGATGCCGCTGCAGATCGCCGGCTTCGGCGCCCTCTTCATCTGCCTGATCCCGGGCCTGCCCAAGCTGCCCTTCGTCACCGCCGGCGGCATCATGCTGCTGGCATCCAGCCGGGTCCCCAAACCGGCCCCCGAGGGCACCGAGCTGCTCGACGAGGAGGCACTGGCACCTCCGCCCGACACACCCGAGCTGCTCGCCGCGGAGATCCAGGTCGACCCGCTCGGCCTCGAGCTGGCGCCCGACATCATCGACCTCGTCGACACCTCCAGCGGCGGCGACCTGCTCGACCGGGTCAAGGCACTGCGTCGCAAGATCGCCGGCGAGCTCGGCATCATCGTGCCGCCCGTCCGCACGCGGGACAGCATCGACCTGCCGTCCGGGACGTACGCCATCCGGCTGTTCGGCATCGAGGTCGCGCGCGGCGAGGCCCCTCGTGGCACCGTGCTGGCGATCGGCGACAACCTCGCGACCATGCCCGGCCAGGCGACGCGTGAACCGGTCTTCGGGCTCGAGGCGTCCTGGATCCCGGCCGAGCTGCGGGTCCAGGCCGAGCTCAACGGTGCGACGGTCGTCGACCGGGCGTCGGTGATCACCACCCATCTCGCCGAGGTCGTCGGCCAGCACGCCGCCCGGCTGCTCGGCCGCGAGGACGTCAAGACGCTCACCGAGCTGGTACGCCGCAGCCACCCCGTCGTCGTCGAGGAGCTCACGCCCGCCCAGCTCAGCCTCGGCGAGGTGCAGCGGGTCCTGCAGGGGCTGCTGGTCGAAGGTGTGGCGGTGCGCGACCTGGTCCGGATCTTCGAGGCGCTGTCGCTCAGGGCGCAGACGTCCAAGGATCCCGACACGCTCGTCGAGGCGGCACGTGCCGCGCTCGGCCCCGCGATCGTGGCGCCCCACCTGCTCGACGGTGTCGTCCACGTCATCAGCTTCGACCCGCTGCTGGAGCAGCGGATGCTCGAGGCCGTCCGGCCGGGGGAGCAGGGGGCCGTCGTGGCGCTCGACCCGCTGGTCGGGCAGAGCGTGCTCGGCGAGCTCTCCGACCTGCGGGTCGCGGCGGAGGAGCAGGGCCTCCGCCCGGTCGTGGTCTGCGCCCCGCAGCTGCGCGCCGCCGTCCGCCGCATGGTGGCCCCTGCCCTGCAGACCACCGCGGTGCTCTCCTACACCGAGCTCGTCGGTGCCAGGCAGGTGCGGTCCGTCGGCACGGTCTCCGGTGACCGCCTGGCGGTGACCGCATGAACACCCCACGACGTTCTTCTCCCCCGCTCCGCTCCTCCGAACAACGCCGCAGGGACCCCGCATGAGGCCCGTCTCCGGCACCATGCTCCTCCTCGCCGCGGTGCTGACCTCACCGGCACTGGCGGGTGCCTTCACCGGCGCGGTCCCCGTCGACGTCGCGCTCACCCGCTACCTCGTCGTCGCCGGAGTGTCCTGGGTGCTGCTGACCGTGGCCTACGAGTGGTTCTGGTCGGAGCCGCAGGCCACGGCCGCGGAGTCCCGGAGCAATGGCGAGGGCCCGACTGAGGCACCCTGAGCGGTCGACGTGACCCTCGCGAGCGAGGAGCAGACCGCCGACGGACAGCTCAAGCAGTCCCTCGACCTCGCCGGCCACCTGCGCTGAGCCGGGCGACGCGGTGCGCTCAGGCGCCGGCGGCCGCGGTGTCGCAGCAGACGATCCCGGTGTTGCCGTCCGGGTCGGCGATCACGGTGAGCCCGGGCGACTCGCTGTCGTCCACGACGGTGCCACCGGCGGCCACGGCCGCGGCCACCCGCTGCTCGACGACCTCGGGCGCGACGTAGACCTCCACGTGCCACCGCTGCGGGCGGCCGGCGTCGTCGTCGAACCACAGGTTCGGCACCCGCGCGGTGGCGTCGCGCACCTCGTCGCTCGGTGACCCGCGGCCCTGGGACGCGGCATCGCCGGTCAGGAGGGCCGCCCACACCGGAGCGATGGCCGCGGACCTCGACGTGTCCAGCCCGAGCTCGACCTCGGCGACCGCCGCGGGGTCGGCCGTCAGCCCGTGCTCGGCGGCGATGCCGGAGATCCGGCGGGCGAGGTCGACGTCCTGCTGCGTCACCCACTCCACGACGTGCTCGGTGCCGTCGTCGGCGCGGTAGATCGCCTCGGCGGTGACGAGCTCGAGGTCGACGTGCCGCGCGCCGACGACCACCCGCGGGTGGTGGCCCACCTCGTCGCCGGCGGCACCGACGGCCACGACGAAGCGGGCCCCGGAGCCGAAGCCGTCGGTGCGGAACCGGGCGTGGAGCCCCTGCGCCAGCTTCCGCCAGTCGGTCAGTCGGGCCTCGGCGATCCGGGCGCTCCTCAGCATGTCCATGCGTGTCATGCCCACCGACCCTAGACCGCGATCGGCACCCGCCACTGGAGCACGGTGCCGGGGTCCGCGCCCTGCACGTCGAGGTCACCCCCGAGCGCCGCGGCGCGCGCCCGCAGGTTGCGCAGACCGTTGCCCGGCACGTCGGTGCCCGCGATGCCGCGGCCGTCGTCGGTGACCCAGAGGCTGAACCGGCCGTCCTCGACCGCCACGTCGACCTCGACCCGGCTGGCCCCGGCGTGCCGGGCACAGTTCGACAGCGCCTCGCGGAGCACCACCGTCGCCTGGTCCGCCAGCTCCGGCGGGACGAGGGAGTCGACCGGGCCCCAGGACCGGACGACGGGCAGGAACCCGAGCACCGGCTCGTACTCGCGCGCCAGGGCGAGCACGTCGTCTCGCAGTGACACCGGCCGGCGGCGCTCGAGCTTGAAGACGGTGCCGCGGATCTCCCGGATCGAGTCCCCGATCTCCTTGACCGCCTCGTCGCCGTGGCCGGAGTCCGCACCGCTGCGGATCCCCGCGCGCAGCTTGAGCGCGGTCGCGTAGAGCCGCTGGATCACGCCGTCGTGCAGGTCGCGCGCGATGCGGTCGCGGTCCGCGGCGAGCACCGCGTGCTGCCGCTCCTGCTGCAGCACGGCGTGGTCGAGGACCAGCGAGCAGTGGCGCACGAACGCACCGAGCAGCTCGCGGTCGTCGGCCGACGGGCCCGGGTGCTCGCGGTCGAGCACGAGCACCACCACGCCGGCGAAGGCGTGCTCGGGGTCGAGCGGGATCCCCCAGACCACGTGGTCGGTGAGCCGGACCAGGAACTCCTCACCGTCGTGCTGGGCGGTGACCACGTCGTCGGTGACCTCCCCCAGGGTCCGGGCGAGCACCTCGTCGGTCAGCCCGGCGCCCGCGGACACGTCGATGCGGTCCTCGACGACCTCGACCACCGCCGCGGTCCTGGCCGCGGAGAGGCGCAGCGCGCCCTCGGCCAGCCGGGTCAGCGGCTCGGCGAGGAGGTAGGGCGGGCGGACCGAGCGGTCGACGGCGGCGGCGAGCTCGAGCGACTCGTGACGGCGCTCGCTCAGGGCGTAGCTGAGCGCGTTGCGCACGGCGACGCCGGTGACCCGGCCGAGCACGGCGACGCTCGCGACGTCGTCGTCGTCGAAGAACCCCTCCGGGGGAGCCAGCAGCAGCAGGTCGGCGTAGAGCCGCTTGCCCACCACGACCGGCACGCGGAGCACCTCGCCTCCCGACGCCGGGTCGCCCAACCGGGCCAGGTCCTGCTCCGGGCGCGCGCCCGGCTCGCCACGCACCCCCGACGTCCCCAGGCGCTCCCGGAGCGCGTGGGCGGCCTCGCGGGTGAGGCCGCGCGTGAGCAGGACCCGAGCAGGTCGCGGCGTCGCGGTGTCGTCGCGCGCGGGCTCGTCGACCAGGGTGAGCACGAGACCCTGCGCGCGCGTGCGTTCGGCGCCGACGGCCGCTGCGCGCTCCAGCACGGTGTCGACGTCGAGCACGGAGACGATGTCGAGCAGGTCCGAGCGACCCACCGCCCGGTCTCCCGAGAACACCATTGCCTCATTGAACCAGCCGGCGGGCGTGCGGTCCGACGGACCCGGATTTTCCTCGCGCCGCCGACCGTGCGGCCCCACAATGACGCGGTGACCACCCAGGCTGCGGCTCGCTCCGCGTTCGACGAGCCCGTCGACGCACCTCCGGCCCGTTGGGTCGGCGCCCTCGTGCTCCTCAACCTCGGCGTGATGGCCGGCTGGTTCGGCCCCATCCAGGTGCTGCTGGCCCAGCAGGCCGACCGGATCGCGGCCGCCGAGCAGGGCGGGATGAGCAAGGAGCTGCTGCTCGCGGTCGTGCTCTTCACCGGAGCGACGGTCTCGATGGTCGCCAACCCGGTCTGGGGCGCCTTCTCGGACCGTACGACGTCGCGGCTGGGGCGACGGGTGCCCTGGGTGCTCGGCGGGGTCGTCCTCGGCGCCGCGTCGCTGCTGCTCCTGTCCGTGGCCGAGGACGCCGTGCTGATGGTCCTCGCCTGGAGCATGGTGCAGCTCGCGCTCAACGCCGCGTGGGCCGGGGGCGTCGCCGCGGTGCCCGACCAGGTGCCGGTCGAACGGCGCGGCCTGATCGGGGGCCTGGTCGCGATCGCCGGCACGGTCGGGGTCCTGGTCGGCATCAAGATCGCCGAGCGGACCGGCTCCATCGCGCAGGGCTACCTGGTGATCTCGCTGGTGATGCTCGCGCTGTCGGTGCCGTACCTCCTCGGCTC
>CAZDAO010000009.1:13590-29575 GCA_964503015.1 uncultured Nocardioides sp.
ACCTGGTGATCTCGCTGGTGATGCTCGCGCTGTCGGTGCCGTACCTCCTCGGCTCGCGTGACGTGCCGCTGCCCGCCGACCACGTGCTGGAGCCGATGGACTGGAGGAAGCTGGTCCGGTCCCTGTGGGTGTCGCCGCGCCAGCACCCTGACTTCGCGTGGGCCTGGCTGACCCGCCTCCTGGTCAACCTCGGCAACTGGATCGCGCTGAACTACCTCTACTACTTCCTCACCGACGGGCTCGGCTACGGCGACGACGACGCCACGTCCCGGCTCGGGCTCCTGGTGCTGATCTACGGCGTGGCCACCGTCGCCACCACTGTGGTCGTCGGCCACTGGAGCGACCGGGTCGGGCGGCGCAAGGTCTTCGTGATCTGGTCCGGCGTGCTGATCGGGGCCAGCTCGCTCGTGCTCGGGCTGTGGCAGGCGTGGCCCGGCGCCCTGCTCGCCGCCGTCGTGCTCGGCGCCGGGTTCGGTGTCTACCAGGCCGTCGACTTCGCCCTCATCACCCAGGTGCTGCCCCAGGCCGTCGACCGGGCCAAGGACCTCGGCGTCATCAACATCGCCTCGGCGCTGCCCCAGGTGCTCGCCCCGGCCATCGCCGGCCTGATCCTCGTGGTGGTCCGCGAGCTCGGCGGCTCGGTCGCCACCGAGGGCGAGGGCTGGTCGTTGGGCTACGGCATCGTGTACGTCGTCGGCTTCGGTCTCTGCGTCCTCGGCTCGGTCTTCGTCACCCGGATCCGGTCGGTGCGCTGAGGGGCAGGTGAGCTCAGTTGCGGCTGATCGTCATCGCCAGGCCGAGCAGGTGCTGGAGCCGGGCGAGCTCGGAGTCGAGGAACTCCGGACCGCCGCGGCGACCCATCAGCACCACGTCGTCGCCGAAGGGCGCGGCGCACTCGACGTAGGTGTCGTCGCCGGGCAGGCGGATCGGTGCGGGCACGTCGCGGGCGGGGAACTCGTCGGGCGCGGCGTCGGTGCGGTGCACGACCCGGACGCCGTCGGCGCCCGGGCGGACCCGCGCGGCCCAGTCCACGCGGAAGGCGATGGGCAGCAGGTCGATCAGCCGGTCGCGCGCCGTCGCGGGGTCCTCGGTCAGCGCCTCGACGACCTCGAGGTCGAGGAACAGGTTTCCGCCTGCGGCGTAGCGGTTGATCCACAGCACGCTGACACCGTCGAGGACGCTGCACGCGGACACCACGGAGTCGGGCATCGTGCCGGGCGCCATCTCGAGGAGCACGTCGTCGACCGCGTAGCCGTCGTGCTTCTCCACGATCTCGATGGCCTCGATGTCACCACCGGCCTCACCGATCGCGCTCGCGACGCGACCCAGCGACCCCGGGACATCGGGGAGCTCGACGCGCATCAGGTACGGCATGGCTCGAGGTTATCGGGAGTCTGTGTCGGGGGCGTTTCCGGCGCGCTTCGGTGGGACGGTGCGCTCACGTCGCCGCCGCGAGGCGTACGGCGAGCCCGCTCGCGCGCTGCGCTCGCCGCCCGATCGCGGCGCGTACGGCGTCCTCCGAGCCGACCACCCGCACCCGGAGGCGGGCCCGCGTGACGGCGGTGTAGAAGAGCTCGCGCGTCAGCAGCCGCGAGTCCTCGTCGGGCAGCAGCACCGTCACCTCGTCGACCTGGCTGCCCTGGCTCTTGTGGATGGTCATGGCGTGCATCGTCTGGATGGCCCCCAGGCGCGCGGGAGCGACCAGCATCGGCGGGCCGGTCGGGGTCGGGAACGCCACCCGGGGCCCGGCGTCGGTGCGCACGACCACGCCGGAGTCGCCGTTGTAGAGCCCGATCGCGTAGTCGTTGGCCGTCACCAGCACCGGGCGTCCGGGGTAGGCCGGGTCGTGGAGGCCGTCGGCCGTCTCGGCCGCCAGCCATGCCTCGATCCGTCGGTTCCAGTGCTCCACGCCGGCCGGGCCGTCGCGGTGGGCGCACAGCATGCGGTGCGTCTCCAAGGCGCGGAGCGCGCGGTCGGCGTCGCCCGCCAGGGCGGCATCGCGGGCGGCCAGTGCTGCGGGCAGCGCCGCCGCGCGGATCGCGGTCGCGACGTGGTCGTCGCGGACCCACTCGATGACGTCGTCGTCGGTCGCCAGGATCTCCAGCGCCTCCTCGGCCCGGTCGTCGCGGACGGCCCGCGCCAGCGCGCCGATCCGGTCGCCGAAGCGGTGCGAGGTCAGCAGGGCGACGACGGGGGTGTCGTGCCGGTCCGCGAAGCCGGACACGAGGTCGCCCAGCACCGCGCCCGCCTCGACCGACGAGAGCTGGTCGGGGTCGCCGACCAGGACCAGACGGGTGTCGGGTCGCACCGCCTCCAGCAGCCGGGCCATCATCGTCAGCGACACCATCGACGTCTCGTCGACGACGATGACGTCGGCGGCGAGCCGGTTGCCGCGGTGGTGGCGGAAGCGGGTGCCGGTGTCGGGTCGGCGCCCGAGGAGCCGGTGCAGCGTCATGGACTGCAGGCCGGCCAACCAGGCGCGCTCCTCGTCGGTGAACCGGTCGGGCTCGCCGGGGCGCGTTCGCGTCGCCTCGCCCAGGGACTCCTGCAGCCGGGCCGAGGCCTTGCCGGTGGGCGCGGTCAGCGCGACCCGCAGGGGCGGGGCGTCGGCGGGGTGCTGCGCGCGCAGGGCGACCAGCAGGCCGGCCACCGTCGTGGTCTTGCCGGTGCCGGGTCCGCCCGTGAGGACGGTCGTCCACTGCCCGGCGGTGCGGTGCCCGGCCTCGCGCTGCTCGGCGTACTGCTCGCCGGGGAAGACGCGGTCGAGAACGGTCGCGAGCGCCGACGCGTCGACCGGCGGGGTGCGGGACGCGCGGTCGGCGAGGTCGTGGAGGACCTGGGTCTCCTGCTCGTGGTAGCGGTCGAGGTAGACCAGGCCGTGCTCCCACCGCACGACCTCCTGCTCGACCAGCGGGCTGGCCTCCAGCGCGGCTGCCCACGTGGCCGGCTCGGGCCAGGGGAGGGACGCGGTGGCGTCGTCCTCGCCGGCCGCGGACGCGACGGCGGCGGCCGCGGCACCGAGGTCGAGGCAGACGGACCCGGACCGCACGGCGCGACAGGCGAGGGCGACGGCGAGCAGGACGCCCTCGTCGCGCTCGCCCGCGACGAGGCCGAGCGTCCGGGCGACGTGCACGTCGCCGGCCGTGAGCACGCCGGCGGCGTTGAACTCCCCGAGCACTCCCGTGGCGCCGAGCGCGAAGCGGGCGTCGGCTGCGTCGGTGGTCTCCCAGATCTCGGTCATCGGCGTGCCTCCGCGGGACCCACGCCGTCGAGGAGGTCGGACAGCTCGACCACGAGCGGCACCGGCGGGCGCCACTCGAAGACACCCGGCACGCGCCCCCCGACGGTCGGCGCCTCGGGACCGCAGAGCCCCCGGAGGTAGAGGTAGAGGACGCCGCCGAGGTGGCGCTGCGCGTCGTAGCCGGGCAGCCGCCAGCGCAGGAACCGGTGCAGGACGACGGTGTAGAGCAGCGCCTGGAGGGGGTAGTCGGAGTGGCCCATCGCCTCGTCGAGCACCTCGGGTCGGTAGTCCCACGCGGTCAGGTCGGTCGTGGGGTCGCCGAGCCGGTTGGTCTTGTAGTCGACCGTGACGAACTGCGGGCCGTCGGCCGACGGCACCCGCATCACGACGTCGATCGAGCCGGTGAGGTAGCCGCGCAACGCCTGGCCGGCCAGCGTCGGGTCGCCCGCCAGGGTGTCGGCGTAGGACAGGACCGGGTCCCCGTCGGGCAGGTGGCGGCGCAGGAGTGGCTCGAGGTCGCCGAGCCTGACGTCGTCGGCGGCGTAGGACGGCAGGTCTCCGCCGCCCAGCGGGAGCTCGAAGTCCAGCTCGGCGAGGCGGTCGGCGCTCGGGATGTCGACCAGCGCCCGGCCGCCGGCCATCGCCCCGAGGGGGGTGCGGCACACCGGGACGAGGGCGTCGGCGAGCGCCCCGGTCTCCACCTCGACCGGCCACCACGCCCGTTGCTCCTCGATGCGGTCGACGAGCTCCTGGCGCAGGTCGGCCGACTGCAGGTCGGCGTGCTCGAGGACGGCGTGGACGAGCGAGCCGAAGGCGGCACCGGCCGGGAAGCCCGACAACGGCGACGGGACCGAGGTGAGCGCGAGGTCGGGGTCGGGCTCGCTCGTCGCCACGAGCTCGGGGCTCCAGCGGTCCGCGGTCTCGAGGTCCTCGGCGATCTCCGGCTCGGACAACGGGGCGTCGCCGGCGTGGGCGGCGGCAGCGGCGGAGAGCGAGGAGTACGACGTGCGGCGCCAGTCGGTGTCGACCCGGCGGGTGAAGGAGCGCAGCCGCAGGTCGCGCTCGGGCGCGGCGAGCGGCTCCGGGCTGGGCTCGACCACCTCGGCGAGCTCGGGCCACACCGCCCCCGCGTCACGCCAGTGGCCGAGGATCTCCACGATCCGGTCGTCGTCGACGACGGCCTGTTCGTCGGGCACCTCCGCGGTGCCCGGGCGGCGGCCGAACAGCAGGCGGTGCAGCGCGGAGCCGGGCGTGTTGTTGGACGGGCAGTACCAGGTGACGACCTGCGAGCGTGCCCGCGTCATCGCGACGTAGAGCAGGCGCAGGGACTCGCCCGCCTCCTCGGCCTGGTGGCGCGCGACCGCCTCCGCCCGCCACGGGCTCGGACCGCCCACGTCGCGGCACCGCTGCCCGCTCGCGTCGTGGTAGCGCGGGACGTCGGGCTCGCGGCCGGTGAAGCGGTCCCAGAGCGACGGCAGGTAGACGACGGGGTACTCCAAGCCCTTGCTGCCGTGGATGGTCACCAGCTGGACCGCCGCGGCGTCGGAGTCCAGCCGGCGGGCCCGCTCGGCGGCCACCTCCTTCTTGTCCTCGGCCACCTGCTCGCGCAGCCAGCCGAGCAGCCCGACCACGCCGAGCCGCTCCTCCACGGCGACGCGGTGCAGGGCCTCGCCGACGTGGCGCAGGTCGGTGAGCAGGCGCTCGCCACCCACGCGGCCCAGCACCCGCGCGGTCAACCCGCCGACGACGGCGTACTCGAGGACGGCGGCCACGCCCTTGGTCTCCAGCAGGTCGGCCAGGGTGCGGGCGCGGTCGGAGAGGACGTTGGTCAGGTCGTCGCCCTCGGAGTCGAGCTCGGCGGCGGTGTGGCCGAAGAAGCTGGTGAGCGCGGCCGCGCGGGCGCGGTCGGTGCGGTGGGGCTGCTCGAGCGCCTCGAGGAGCGTGAGCCACTCCCCGGCCGCGGGGCTGTGGAAGACCGAGCCGCCGGCGGTGACGACCGACGGCACGCCGACGTCGGCGAGGGCGCGCTGGATCGCCTGCAGCATGGTGTGGGTGTAGGCCAGGACCGCGACGTCGCCGGCGCGCACCGGGCGGCCGTCGATGCGGGCGTCGCCGGTCAGCAGTCGCTTGACGTCGGCTGCCAGGTCGGCGACCACGTGGGCCCGCCAACGGTCGACGGGGGGTTTGCTGCGCGGGCCCTCGCCGAGCTCGCGTCGCCGGGCGACCCGCAGGCGCACGGGCGGTCCGGCACCGACCAGCCGGGCCTCCTCGTGGTGGGCCGCGACGTCACGCACCACGATGTCGGGGTGCCCGAGCTGTGCCGGCGCGAGCAGCACCTGGAGGGCGTCGACCAGTGGCTTGTCGCTGCGCCAGTTGACGCTCAGCGTCTGGCGCGTGCCCGCGGTGCGGGCGGCCCGGAGGTAGGTCGCGACGTCCCCGCCGCGGAAGGCGTAGATGGCCTGCTTGGGGTCGCCGATCAGCACCAGCGTCGCGACACCGGAGAAGGCGCGGTCGAAGACCTCCCACTGGACCGGGTCGGTGTCCTGGAACTCGTCGATCAGCGCGACCTTCCACCGACCCTGCATGCGCGAGCGGGCGGGCGACGCGGGATCCTCCAACGCGTCGGCGAGCTGGCCGAGCAGGTCGTCGTAGCTCAGGATGCCGAGGCGCCGCTTGCGCCGGTCGAGCTCGCGCAGCACCGACCGCGCGAAGCGGACCCGCTGGGCGGCCGGCGACTCGGGCGCCTCGTCGACCGCAGCCTGCGGCTGGACGGTCGCGCGGGGGTCGCCGACGACGGCGCGGGCGATGGTGTCGGCGGTCTCCCGGCCCAGGACCGGCGCCTCGGAGTCGGCGAAGGAGTCGAGGTAGCGGTCGTCGACCACGTCCTGGGTGAGCTGCTCGAGGTCCTCGACGAGCCGGGCCTGCCGGTCGGTGTCGCCGGCGACTCCCAGGCTGCGCAGGACGAGCTGGCAGAACTGGTGGATGGTCGCGATCGTGGCGGCGTCGAAGTCGGCGAGGGCCTGGGTGATCCGGCGCAGTCGCAGGACCCGTTCGTCGTCCCCCACGGCCAGCAGGTGGGCCACCAGCTCGTCGCGGTCGGCGTCGGGCGGCGGGTCGGCCAGCGCGCGCTGCGCGCTGACCAGGCGCTCGCGCACGCGCTCACGCAGCTCCTGCGAGGCGGCGCGGGTGAACGTCACGACGAGCAGCTCGTCGAGGCGCAGGTCCTGCTCGGCGACGTAGCGGGTGACGAGCGCGCTGATGGTCCACGTCTTGCCGGTGCCGGCACTGGCCTCGAGCAGGGTGGTGCCGCTCGGGAGCGGGTCGGTGATCCGGAACGTCGCGGGCGTGGGGGCGGGGGCGGTCACAGCGGCTGCACCACCTCGTGGTCGAGCAGCGGCTGCCACAGGGCCCAGGAGTAGCGGCCCAGCCGGTGCCGCTCCGTGCCCGGGTCACCCGGACGCGGCGGCGCACACAGCAGGTCGAAGGGGGCACGCTCGCCCCAGGCCAGGCGGTGCCACGGGTCGGCGTCCTCGGTGGGCACCATGGCCTCGCTGAAGCGAGGGGTCGTCCACTCGCGGTCGGCCGCGCGGTCGGCGTCGGCGTTGCCGCGGCCCGCGAGCTCGTGGACGTGCTCGGACGCCCACGCCAGCGACGTCTTGGGCGGCAGGGGCAGCGGCTCGCAGAGACCGGTGGACATCAGGTCGAGCAGCGCGGCGAGCCACTCGCGCGCCTCGTGCTCGGCGAGCGGGCCGATGCGCGAGACCTGGCCGCCGTTGCGTCCCCGGCCCATGGTGTGGACGGTCCAGTTCTCGTCGGGGAGGCCGCAGGCCAGGGCGAGGGCGTCGATCCAGCCGGCGATGCGGTGCTTGGCGGCGAGGCGGGAGTACGTCACGGTCACGAGGTGGTTGCCGAAGAGGTCGTCGACCGTGCCGGTGAGCCGACGTCCGTCGAGCTGGATGTCGACGTCGACGGTGCGCGGCTCCCCGCGTCGCGCCGCCAGGCCAGCGGTCACCAGCGGGCGGACCTGGTCGACGACCGACCGCAGCATGGTCGCGCCGAGGGTGCGCGGGGGCAGCAGCCCGCGCAGCTGCTCGGCGGTCATCGCCTGCACCGGGTCGGCGCCGGCGAGCACGTCGCGGATCAACCGGTCGCCGACGTCCCACCGCTGCAGCCCGTCGAGCTGGATGGGGATGGCGTCGGAGAGCTCGTCGGGGTCCAGCGGGGTGGTCACGCGCAGCCGCCTCCGCAGGAAGGTCCGGACCGGGTGGGCGAAGAACGCGTGCACGTCCGCGAGCGCGACCTCGACCGGTCCGCCGGACGATCCCTCGGGGGCGGCGAGCGCCTCGACCACCAGCTCGCGGACCACGGGCCGCTGGTCGCGCGCGGCGAGCGCGCCCGCGAGGGCCGTCCGGTCGAAGGTGAACGGCTCGTCGGTCAGCGTCAGGTGGGGCACGCCGGGCGGGCGGTCCGGACCGGTCAGCAGGTTGGCCTCGTCGAACGGCTGCAGGGGGTGGAAGACCCGCACCTGGTCGAGGACGCGACCGCCGTCGGCCGCGCTGGCGGTCACGTCGAGCGCGTCGAGGAGCTCACCGAGGGGGACCGACGGGGGACGGTCGGCCCCGGTGTGCTCGCCGCGGCCGGTGTAGGTCACGACCAGGGTCTGCCCGGCGGCGGCGATGGCGTCGAGGAACAGCTGTCGGTCCTCCGCTCGCACGTCGCGCTCCCCGGTGAGGGGGGAGCGGGCCAGCACGTCGTCACCGTCGATGCTGTCCAGCCGGGGGAACACGCCGTCGTCGAGGCCGAGCAGCGCCACGACCCGGTGTGGCACCGAGCGCATCGGCACCATCGTGCAGACCGTGAGCGTGCCGGTGCGGAAGTTGGCGCGCGTGGGCCGGCTGCGCAGGCGGTGGGCGAGCAGCGAGCGCACGTCGGCGTGGCGCAACAGCGTGCGCTCGGCGCCGCCGTCGCTGACGCTGGTCGCGATGCGGGCCAGCTCGCGGTCGAACTGGGCGACCTGCCACGTGTCGTCCGCGGGCGTGCTCGTGAGGCCGTGCACGCCGCCGGCGAGCGCGTCGGTCCACTGGGCGACCGTCGTGGCGTCCCGGGCGGCGTCGAGGGTGCGCTCGAGCCGGTCGACGAACTCCACGAACCGGCCGAGCAGGTCGAGCTGGCCGTCGCCGACGTCGTCGAGGGGCAGGGTGCCGCCGACGTGGCGGTGACCCGCGCCCGACACCGCGGCGCCGAGGAGGATCCGGCGCAGGCCGGACCGCCACGTGTTGTCGGGCAGGGACAGGCCGAACGCCGCTCGGTGGTCGGGGTCCTGGCCCCAGCGGATCGCCGCGTCGCGCACCCAGCGCTGCACCTGCTCGAGGCCGTCGTCGTCGAAGCCGAAGCGGCGGCGCACCGGCTCGCTCGAGGCGAGGTCGAGCACCTCCGTGGCGGTGAACCGTCCACCGGCGAGCTCGACGAGCGTCGCGGCCAGTGCGAGGAGCGGGTTGGTGGCGCCGGGCGCCCGGTCGGCCAGGCGGACGCGCAGCTCGTGGGAGGGGTGGCCGCGGCCGTCGGCCAGGTCGCCGAGCCCGAAGGCGGCGCTGATGAGCGGCGCGTAGGACTCGACGTCGGGGCACATCACCACGATGTCGCGAGGCTCGAGCGTCGGGTCGTCCTCGAGCAGCCCGACGAGCACCTCGCGCAGCACGTCGACCTGGCGGGCGGCGCCGTGGCAGGCGTGGACCTGCACGGACCGGTCGGCCCGCGGCACGACCCGCGCGGCGCGCTCGTCGGCCGACGGCACCCGGTCGGCGCGCAGGTCGGACTGCAGCCAGCCGAGGAGCGAGGACGGCGGCTCGGCGGCATGCAGCGGCGCAACCTCGGTCGCCCCGGTCGCGCCGAGGGTGCGACGCAGCTCTCGGGAGTCGCGCCCCAGTGACGCCAGCAGCGGGTGGCGCACGAGCTGTGCGGACGTGTCCGCGGACCGCGGCACCGGCCCCTCGGCGGCCGTGGGGGCGAGGGTGCGCCACGCCACCGGCGAGACCTGCGGCAACCAGAGGTGGACGTCGCGCAGCTCGCCCACGGCGCCCACCAGCTCGGCCTCGGTGCGGGAGATCCGCGTGTGCCCGAACAGCGAGAGCCGCGGCGGGAGGTCCAGTCCGTCGCCGCCGGCTCGCAGCAGCGCCACCGTGTCGCGGTGGCGGCGGTCCGGCGGGGGAGCACCGATGCGGGCGACGAGCCGACGCCACAGCTCGGCCTGCCACCGCAGGTCTTCGGGCAGCGGCGACCCGGCGCCATCGGTGTCGCGGCCCTCGCGCCAGTCGGTGACGAGCTGCGGACGCTGCAGGGCGTACTGGCTGAGCAGGCCGGCGAGCCGGCGTGCCACCGAGTAGCGGCGGGCGGAGCGCTCGTCCGCGGGATCACCTCCGCCGAGGTGGCGGGTGAGGGCCTCGAAACCGGCCTCGCCCATGACGTCGTCGACGACCTCGAGCAGCGGCCAGGCGAGCGTGTCGGGGTCCCACGGGTCGGCATCCTCCACGCCGAGGAGCAGGGTCATCAGCGAGCGGGGACTCACGAACTCGACACCCGCACACACGCCGTCGCCACCACGGGTGCCGACCCCGAGCCGGTGGGAGAGGCGCTGGGTGAGCCAGCGCTCCACCCCGCGCGCCGGGACGACGACCACCTCGCGGGCGAAGGGGTCGTCGAGGGGGGTGACCAGCAGGTCGGCGAGCCCGTCGGCGAGCGCGTCGGTGCGCTCGGCGGTGTGCAGGTGCAAGGTCACGCCGCCACCCTATGAGCGGCCACCGACGACCACGGTCGGACCCGCGGTGCCGGGCCCGGGCGCCGGGGTGGGAGGCCCCCGGCGGGCGGCGGGGGGCAGGAGCGGTGGTCGATCTCCACGGCCCGGGCGGCGTCCATGCGCCCGATTAGAAGCAGCCGACGATGGCGACCAGGATCGCCACGGTGCTGATGAGGATCACGCTGGCCATGGGGATCTCCTCGGGTAGTGGGCCAATATGTCTACAGTCATGTATAAGTTACTTGTACAGATTTGGCAAGAGTTTCGGTGCCGCGATCGGGAGGACGGGCATGGTGAAGACTGCAGGGGTGGTGGACGAGGGGTTCAGCATCGGCGTGCTCGCGTCCCGGACGGGGGTGACGCCCGCGGTGCTGCGCACGTGGGAGAACCGGTTCGGCTTCCCGGCGGGCCGGCGCTCGGCGGCCGGCCACCGGCGCTTCACCGACGACGACGTACGACGCGTGCGCGAGGTCCTGGAGGTCCGCGACAACGGGGTGCCGCTCCAGCTCGCCATCGACGCGGTCACCCGGCGCGAGGCCGAGGGGGCGCCCGAGTCCGTGCACGCCGTCCTCGTCCGCGACTTCCCCGAGCTGCGACCGCAGCGACTGGGCCGGCCCGCGCTCGTCGCGGCGTCGTACGCCGTCGAGGACGAGTCGCTCGCCCGCGCCGACCGCCCCGTGGTCCTGGGCGCCTTCCAGAGCGGCTACCGCTTCGGGCGCGCCCGCCACCGGTGGGACGAGCTGGCGCGCACGGCGTCGTGGAGCGCGGTCGTGGCCGACTTCGCGGAGGACGACCTGCCCGCCGACCCCGCCGCCCGCCCCGCACGGTGCCAGCTGCCCGCCGACTCGCCGTTGCGGCGGGAGTGGGTCGTGGTCAGCGTCAGTGCCGGCTTCTCGGCGGTCGTCTCCGCCTGGGAGGTCCCCAGCCGACCGGGCGAGGACCCGGCGTTCGAGTCGCTGATCAGCACGCACCGCCCGGTCGCGCTCGCCGCGGCGCGGGTGGTGGTCGCCACGGCACGGGCAGCGGGCGCGCGGCCACCGGACGAGGTCGAGGAGCTGCTCGACGACGTGACGCCGCGCGTCGCCACGTCGGCGGCCGAGGCCGACCGGGTGTGGCTGCGGGCGCTGGCGCACCTCGACCCGCCGCGGTGAGCGAGAAGGAGCGTGCCTACTTCGCCAGGAAGTAGATCGCCACGAGGACGGCGAGCCCCGCGATGATCGCGACGGGGAC
Source organism: uncultured Nocardioides sp. (assembly GCA_964503015.1). Taxonomy (GTDB): domain Bacteria; phylum Actinomycetota; class Actinomycetes; order Propionibacteriales; family Nocardioidaceae; genus Nocardioides. The sequence goes on from CAZDAO010000009.1 coordinate 24,855, forward strand.
GAGGGTCACCATCAGGGGGCGGCCGCTCTGGTTGCTCGGGTCGACCTGGTCGGGATCGTGGCGCGGGTCCATCACGACGCAGTACCCCGGACGTCCCGTCACATGCGGCCGACGCTCAGCCGTCCTCGTCGTCACGTGCCAGTGGACGCCGGGGGCGCTGCGCGACCACCGAGCGCCCGGTCCAGTCGATCGCGCACTGGTCGAGGTCGACCACCCACGACCCCCGGTGGAGGCGGCGCACCAGCGCCGCGAGCGCCCAGGGCCCCATGTCGCGCTTGCGGTCGTAGCCCAGCAACGAGCCGACGCCGCCCCGGCCCACCACCAGCTCGGTGACGACGAGCCCGCGACCGGCGACCTGGCGAGCCCGCACGTCGATGACGCGTCCGTCGCGGCGCCCCGCGTAGGTCACCGCGGCGCCGAGCAGACCGGTGAGCCTGGCTCGTCGGGGGGCGAGCGCGGGAGCGGGAGGGGCGGCGCCGGCGCGCCGGGTGCTCAGCCGCACACCGCTGTCGAGCCGGTCGACGAGGGCGAGGTCGATGCGGTCGGGCACGTGCTGGCCGGGGCGTTGCGGTGCCGAGGCGACCCAGAGGTCGTGGGCCCGGCGCGAGATCCGCGGGAGCAGCGCGTTGGCGCCCAGCAGCAGGCCGGTGACCTCCAGCCGACCGTCGTCGGACCGGGTGAGCTCGACGTCGTCGACCTTGCCGACCAGGGCCCCCTCGGCGTCGGCGACCTGGCGGTCGAGCAGGTGCAGCGCGAGGTCGAGCTCGCCGCCGAGCCGCCCGCCGGGCGTCGCGGCGCTCATCGCCCCATCCCCGTGGCGACCATCAGCGGGATCGCGGCGACGGCGGCCACCACGATCAGCACGAGGTAGATCGTCCCGAGCGCGTTGGTCACCCGGCCGTTGACGTGCTCGCCGACGTAGTCCGGGTCGTTGGCGATGACCAGGATCGGGAAGTACGTCAGCGGGAGCGCGACCGCGGAGAACACCACCGATGCCTCCGTGACCGCGATCGGGTCGACCCCGGTCAGCAGCACGGCGGCCGCCGCCAGGGTGCAGAGCACGAGCACCGTGTGGAAGGCGACCGCTGCCTGCGGGCGGACGTACTTGCCCCACTGCTCGCCGACGTACTGCGCCAGCGAGTAGCCCACGGACAGTCCGGTCTCGCACGCCGCGCCGAAGGTCGCCGCGACGAAGCCGAGCACCGCGATCGCGACGCCCACCTTGCCGAGGGCCTCTGCGACGGGCAGCGCGGTCTCACCGAGGGTGTCCACCATGATCCCGTGCGGTTGCAGCACCGTCGCGGCCGAGCCGGCGATCGCCAGCGACAGCAGACCGCCCAGCGGGAAGCCGATGAAGACGTTCGCGCGCATCGTGCCGAGGTCCTTCGCGGTCCACCGTTCCTCGACGCCGCCGGAGGAGAAGAAGAAGACCTCGTACGGCGTCATCGCCGCGCCGAACAGCGCCACCGCGTAGTAGGCCCACGTCGTCCACTCCTCGTCGGCCGGCTTGTCGGCCGTGACGGCCTGGTGGGCCAGTGCACCCCAGTCGGGACCGAGCTGCCAGAGCGCCACCGCGAAGACGACGAGGGAGAGGCCGAGCAGGCCCAGCACGTTCTCGATGGCGCTGAACTTCGCCCGCCACAGCAACAGCCAGACGGCGAGCGCGACGAACGGGACGACGAGCAGGTGGTTCACCGAGCTCACCAGCTGCAGCGACAGCGCGACGCCGCCGATCTCGGCGACGAACGTCAGGAAGGTGACGCCCATCGAGCCGGCCAGGTTGAGCAGGCCCACCCGCGGGCCGAGGCGCTCGCGCACGAGGTCGAAGGTCGCCCTGCCGCTGACCGCCGCCACGCGGCCCGACATCTCGGCGAACAGGCAGATCCCGACCACGCCGACCACGACCGCGGGGGCGATCGACCACCCGAAGCGCGCCCCGACCTGGGCGTTGGTGACCAGGTCCCCGATGTCGACGAACCCGCCGATGGCGGTGAGGATGCCGAGCGCGACGGCGAAGAACTTCTTCACCCCAGGTCCTCCCGCGCCGTGTCGAGCTCCGCGGAGAGGTCGAGCAACCTGCGGCGCAGACCGGCGTACGCCGCCGCGTCCGCGTCGGTGAGGGCGATGCGCGCCTCACGCACCAGGTCGCCGGCACGCGCGAGGAGGTCGCCGACCGCACGGTCCGCGCGCTCCTCCTCGGGAGGCGGCTGCTGCGTGCTGAGGCCCTCCTCGGCGGTCGCGAGCGCCTCCTCTGACTCCACGGCGGCGACACGCGCCGCGCGGCCCGGGAGCCGGTCGTGGGACTGCAGGTCGAGGACCAGCGCCACGGACTCGACCTCGCTGACGGTGTCCTCGAGCGCCTGACGCGCGCTGGAGCGCCACTCGGCCGCGGACGGCTCGGACGGTGCGCAGCCCGCGAGGGCGAGGATCGCCATGAGGCCGGCGACGGCGCGTCGCATCGTTCTCCGCTGCTCCATGGTGGTGTCCGGACGAGAGAACGGCCGGTCCCGGCGTGCGTGACGACGGGCCCGGCCGTTGGTTCCTCGAACGGCGCTGAGGACGGATCAGCCCTTGAAGGCGTCCTTGATCCTCTCGCCGGCCTGCTTGACGTTGGCGCCCATCTGGTCGCCCTTGCCCTCGGCCTCGAGCTGCTCGTCGTCGGTCGCCTTGCCGGTGGCCTCCTTGGCCTTGCCCTTGAGCTCGTCGCCCTTGTTGTCGATCTTGTCGTCCAGACCCATCGTGTGAACCCCTCTCCTCGGTGGAACGGTCAGTGGTTGCGGAGAGCCTCGATCAGCTCGTCCTTGGTCATCGACGACCGGCCCTCGATGTCGAGCTCGGCCGCGCGCTCACGCAGCTCGTCGACGGTGCGGTCCTCGTAGTCCTGCGCCTCCCCGCCGCGGTGGCCCACCTTCGAGCGACCCTCGGCGGCGGACGCGTTGGCGATGCGGGCGGCCTTCTCCTTGCTCGCCCCGTCGTCGCGCAGAGCCTCGTAGACCTCGGCGTCCTTGACCGACGGTCCCGGATCCTTCCGCTTCTCAGCCATGCCTCCCACCGTGCCACCCGGGTGGTGGGGCCGGTTCACCCGTGAGGGGGTGTGACCCCGCGTGCGGCACACGCCCGGTGTGGGGCGTGCGACCGGTCCGGCTGCTGGCGCTCGCCGGGGTGCTCGCCCTGGCGAGCTGCACCGGGTCGCCCGACCGCACCGACGATCCCGCGACCGTGACCCTCGGCCCGACCGAGACCCGCGACACCCGCCCTGCGGCCTGGTTCTCGCCCGACCGCACGACGTGGACGTCGGTCGCCGTCGACGCGACGACGTACTGGGGGCGGCGGGCGGCGATCCTCAACTCCGTGGCCTGCTCGCGTGACCGCATCGCGGTGGTCGGGGCCCGCTCCGGAGGAGCGCACGGCAACCCGAGGGTGACCACGTTCCGCCTCGACCGCGACCGGCTCGTCGACGTGCCCGCCGTCTTCATCCAGTACGGCGGTGTCACCGCGACCAACGTCGGTCCCATCGCCGGTGGTCCGACCGGCTGGCTGATCACCGGCAACCGGACCTCCGGGCCGGGGGGTGTGGTTCACCGACGACCCGAGGGAGTTCACCCGCGTCGAGGAGAAGCCGGGCCTCACCGACGACGGCGACCTGGAGTCGCTCGCGCAGGGCGCCGGCTGGGCCGGCGACGAATGGGTCCTCGTCGGCGCGGGCGCGCCCAGCGGGCGACGCCTCGAGCAGGACCCGCTCGCCTGGACCTCGCCCGACGGCCTGACGTGGACGCCTGAGGAGATGCCCGCCGCCGACGGGGCGCAGGACGTGCACCGGGTCGTGCTCTTCGACGACGGCCGGCTGCTCGCGGTCGGGCTCAGCGGCGACGGCTTCGCCGCCTGGGTGCGCGACGACGAGGGGTGGAGCGACCCGGTCGCCTTCGGGGCGGTCGCGGACGCGTGGCGCGGCGCCCGTACGTCGCGTCGCTGGTGCGCACGCGCGTCGGCGTGCTCGCCACGCTCAGCACCGGCGACCACTACCAGCTGTGGCAGACCGGCGACGGCCGGTCCTGGCGGCAGCTCGTCGTACCTCTGGAGCCGCAGACGGCAGGCGACCACGCGCTCGTCGCCGCCGCCGGGGACGAGCTGCTGCTCGTCGGCGACGCGGCGACGGCGGTCACGTCTGGAGCGGCACGCTCGCTCCCACCGACCAGGCAGGACCAGGGCGGCGGGAGCGACACGGACCAGACCAGTGGTCCAGTGCCCGCGCGGGTCCACGCCTGAACAGGTGGTTGATCAGGTAACAAACCGGTCACGGCTGGCTCGCGGTGTGGACGTGACCACCATCACTTCATATGTTGTGCCGAACAACATATGCGCGGAGGCATGGCGACCTGCCACCGACGTGCGATCGAAATCGCTAGGAGGCGGTTCGTGTGAAGCGGAAGCACAGTTTGCTCTTGGTCCCCCTGCTCGGTCTCTCGATGGCGCTCACCGCCTGTGGTGACGACGGTGACTCGGGTGACGCCGGCAGCGGCAGCGACAACAGCGGCAGCGAGGCCAGCGGCAAGGTCGGCGTGATCCTGCCCGACACCGAGTCCTCGGTGCGCTGGGAGAGCGCGGACCGTCCGGCACTGGAGGCGGCCTTCGAGGAGGCCGGCGTCGAGTACGACATCCAGAACGCCGAGGGCGACGCGGAGAAGATGACGCAGATCGCCGACACCATGATCGGCAACGGC
>CAZDAO010000010.1:0-28817 GCA_964503015.1 uncultured Nocardioides sp.
CTCTCCGTCGCCGTCGCCGCGGCCGCCGGCGACAAGGTCACGGTGCGCCTCGTTCGCGACGGCAAGACCGTCGCCCGCAAGACGCTACGAGCCACCGGCGGACGCGTCACGCTCAAGCCCGCGAACGCGAGCGTCGGTAAGCTCACCGTCAAGGCAACCGTCACCGGCACCGGCGGCACGGCCACCGACCGGCAGACGGTAAGGGTGACTCGCCGCTGATGCGTGTTCCACGTCTCCAGAACAAGAACTCGTGACACTCCCGGGCGTGGACCACCTGGTCCACGCCCGGAGCCGGCTCGAGGACGGAACGTGTGCACGAGCGTCCGTCTCGATCCATGCCATGTAACAGACTCGGGTGGTTTGCGTGGTCCTTCAACGCCGGTGTGGACCTCGCGTTTACCGCCTTGGTGCTCGTGGCCCCGCCCACGCCGACGTGGTCCCGTTGGTGGCACCGGTCGGTACTACGGTAGGACGGTGAGATGGGGGAGTCGCACGGCACTGGCGGCGGGCATGGTGGTGAGTGGTTTCGTCGCATCCCTGCCGTCCGGAGCGGTACCAGCGCGCGACGCGGCCGCTCCTCTGCCCAGCCGCGTCGCCCCTCGACAGGTCGACACGACTCCAGCTGGCGACAGCGACGAAGGACCGATTGCGGAGGGCAACGGACCGAAGGCACGTCCTGCCGTGCCGCGTGCGGTCAGGCTCAAGGACGCGTACCGCTTTATCTCCTACCCCGACTTCCTCAATCAGGACGTCGCCGACCTCGCCACGGGAAGTCGCGAGACGTTCACCGACCCTCGCACCGGCAAGGTGGCGAATTCGACCAACAGCGCCTACGAGGAGGCACTCGACCGCGTCCTGGGCGAGATGCGGTCGCATGGCGCCGAGGATCTGCTGGTCGCGGGCGACCTGATGGAGGGGCGTTGGGGTCGCGACGACTCAGGGGCCGGCGTCTTCGGGCCCGTGACAACGGAGCGACAGCGAGGGGCGGCCACCCGCCGGGCCGCCAACACCTACTATCCCGCTTGGTCAGGCCGACTGGCGGAGCGCGGCTTCGTCCCCTTTCCCGCGCTCGGTGATCACGAGATCGGGGACAACCCTTGGCGCCGTCCGGGCGACAGCTGGATCGGCTACAAGCGCAAACACGTCCCGGAGTTCAAGCGGCTGTTCGCCCGTCACCTGCTGAGGCGGCCCGGTGGCGAGCGGCGTTTCTCCGACCGCCCCGATCGGGGACAGGCGCGGGACACAGCCTACGCCGTGCGGCTGGATCGCAACGTCCTGCTCGTGACCATCGACCCGTTCACCTTGAGGGGAGGCGACGTCCGGACGAGGCTCGACCGCACGCAGCTGAACTGGCTGCGAGACGTCCTGCGCCAAGCGCGGCAGGAGGCCGTTCCGTGGGTCATCGTTCAGGGCCACACGCCGATCACGGGCCCGGTCCGGCATCGCAACTCGAGCAGGCTGTCCTATCAGGGCGGACGTGACTCGGCGCTCTGGAAGACGATGGCACAAGGGGGTGCGGACGTGTACCTCTGCGGCGAGGTGCACGACCAGACCGTCACCGCTCGCGACGGCATCGTCCAGGTTGCGCACGGATCGCTGTTCTATCGAGGGGAGGCGTCCTACCTGCTTGGACAGGCCACCGCCCGACGGCTCGTACTCGAGAACCGGCAGTTCCGAGGCAGGGTCGACTTCTCGGACCGGCTCTGGACGACCTCGCGTCTCGGAGCCCCGGGAAGCGTGAGCTATCCCGACCCGCCGGTTGTCACGGGCACGCTACAGGCCGTTCGTACGCGCGGCGGTGGGGTTCGTATCCAGACGGCGACCGGCATACTCCGCCCGGTTGGCTGACCGGCCGACCGAACGCTCCGACTGCAGGGCCTGGGATCACCAGGACGCTTCGTCGCAAGCTTGGGTCGCACGAGTCTCGACCTGGAGTGTGGCGTGCTCGATGTGGTGCTTGCTGCGCATGACTCCGCGCGCCTCCTCGAGGACCGATTGGCCGGATGCGGAGTCCTCGACGACGAGGTGGGCGGTGGCCACGTACATGCCGGACGTCAGGGTCCAGACGTGCAGGTCGTGCACGTCGGCCACGCCCGAGACAGCCTCGAGGTCTCGGACGATCTCGGACAGCTCCATGCCCTCGGGCGCATGCTGCCCGAGGACCGCGAGCACCGCGCGAGCGAGCACGCCGGCGCGGACCGCCACGAAGACTCCGATCGCCAGCGCCACGAGCGTGTCCCACCAGCCCTGGCCGGTGAGCGAGACGAGGATTCCGGCGGCGATCACACCGACACTGCCGGCAGCATCCGCGACCACCTCGTAGTAGGCGCCCTTCACGTTGAGCGACTCCCCGGAACCGCCTCGAAGGAGCACGATCGAGACCACGTTGATCAACAAGCCGATGATGCCGACGACCAGGACCGGTCCCGCCTCGACCTCGACGCTCTCGCCCAGGCGGCCGAGCGCCTCGATCACGACATAGGCAGAGACCCCGAGCATGATCAGGACGGTCAGCCCGGAGGCGAAGATCTCTGCTCGGTAGGACCCATAGCTGCGCCGCCCGCTCCGGTCCGGCCGGGTGGCAATCTTGGTTGCCGCAAGTGCCGCGCCGAGAGCCACGACGTCGGCTGCCATGTGGCCCGCGTCGGAGATGAGAGCCAGCGAGCCGGACAGTAGCCCGACGACGAGCTCGACGACGAAGAAGGAGGCGACGAGGCCGAAGGCGACCGCCAGGCGCCAGCGGTGGCGTGCGCCGGCGTGCGCGGTGCCGTGTCCGTGTCCTGCACCCATCAGTGGTCTCCTCGCTGGTGCTGGCGGGTGTGGAGCTGGTGCACGACTGCTCCTCGGTCGGCAGGGTTGGCGTGGTCTGCGTGGAAGAGTGCCTCGTCCAACAGACGATGCACGTGTTCGTCGGCCGCGGTGTAGTACGCGTACGTCCCCTCGCGGCGGACCTGCACCAAGCCGGCGAGGCGCAGCTTGGCCAAGTGCTGGCTCACCGCGGACGAGCTCGCTCCTACGCACTCCGCGAGCTCGTTGACCGAGGACTCCCCGTGCAGGAGAGCCCAGAGGATCTTGATCCGCTTGCGGTCGGCGAGCATCCGGAATGCCTCGACCGCCAGATCGACCTGGTCATCCGTGGGCATCTCCATGCGGCCGTCAGGTGCACTCATGACCCCGATGATATCTGCATGATCACGCACATAAGCAAGTATCGAAATGCGGTCGACGATTGAGTTTCATACTATTCTTCTTAGTAGGACCGGTTGCGGCGAGGTCCGCTCGGAGGCCAGCGCCGCGGAATGCCCGAGGTCGTGGACGGCGCCGACAGGCGCGTTGGATCGGAAGGAGCCGCTGTGGCGCGTCACCAGCCGAGGCACAGGCACGTGCAACCGCGGGAGCGACGAGTTCCCAGGCCGGCCCTGCTGGCCGCGCCCCTCGCGTTGCTCGCCACGGGCACGGCCGTCGGTTGGGGTGTTCTCGGCGCCAGTGTGACCGGTGCCGACGTGGATCGCCCCAGCTTGTCCGCGACTGTCGCTCCCGAGATCAGCACCGTGCGGTCACGGGACCCAATCGTCTCTCGCAGCGAACGGCGCGCCCGTCCGGAGGCACAGGGTGGCACAGTCGACCCGCCGAGCCCGGCGGACCGGTTGCTTCGTCCGCGTGCGGTGACCCGGGCCATCGGCGCGGCCCGAAACACGCGATGGACGACCACTGAGCTGAACATCTGGACTCGTCCCGACGACCTGGCCGAGCAACTCGGTGTGCTGGACGCCGCCACCCGCGTGCGGGTCACCGGACGCGAGTTCGCGGGCCGCCAGGAGATCGTGCTCGACGGAGAGGCTCGATGGGTCACCACCGGCTACCTCGCCGACGAGAAGCCCGCACCCGAACCGACTCTAGGCGGGCAGTGCACCAACGGCACCACGGTGCCGGCTGGTGTGAGCGCCAACATCCGCGAGATCCACCAGGCCGTCTGCGCGAACTTTCCCGAGATTGTCACCTACGGGACGCTGCGCAGCGACGGCGAGCACGCGCAAGGTATCGCGGTCGACATCATGGTCTCGGGTGACCGGGGTTGGGAGGTCGCCGAGTTCATCCGGCGCTACTACTCCGAGCTGGGCGTGAACTATCTCATTCACGCCCGCCGCATCTGGTCGGTGCAGCGCTCCGCTGAGGGCTGGCGCTCGATGGACGACCGCGGGTCGGTTACGGCCAACCACTACGACCACGTGCATGTGACCACCTACTAGTCGGCCTGCCCACGAGCTGGCGGACGTCCATCTGCCCGCTCTGTCGTGCACGCGTGCTGATGTTAGGCCGCGAACAGCAGGTACGGACCTCCAGCGGTGATCCCTACTATCGCCACCAGGAGCGGGAGCTGACCGGTGAGCTGGTGCCGCGTGGCAGGAGCTTGATGGCACGGTCGTGCGCCGCGACGACGCCGCAACGAGGCCAACGACGTGGCGAGGGGCACGGCCAGCACCTTCATGACCCCAGGAAGGACGGGTGCCCGGAGAGCCAGTAGTTGATCTGCAGGTCCGCGGTGCCGAGGTAGCCGTTGCCCCGGCTGAACGGGGCACTAAAGGTCAATGAGCATTCGCTGGCCGTACTCGAGCGAAGTCGGTCAGGCGGTGGGCGGGGATGTAGCCGACGATGGGTCGGCACGAGCGAGCGGGCGAACGGGTCGGGCATGGCGCGCGGCGGCGTCTCGCTGCTGACCCCGGTGGCCATCGTGACCACGGTGAGGATCGGCGCGACGCCCGCGGAGGAGCGGACCAGGGCGAGAACCTCGGCCACGACCGGGTCGTCGACAGGGACAGACGCTGCTGTCCGACGCTCGCATCCCACACGTTCGAGCCCGGCGCGCCTTCCGTTGCCTGCCGCTGCCTATGGCTCTCTTCTCGGGTCGGGTGCGGGGCGCCCATCAGGCGACGACGATGCGGCGTGATCGGGGCCGAGCATCACCGATGAATGCTGCTGGGCAGTCGCCAAGGCGGCTGCCAAGGCGGCTGGGTGGCGGGTGCTCAGGAGCCAGTACGGCGTGGGGTCGTGTGGGTCGTTGATCGTGACGCGGACGCCCGTGGAGATGTAGGGGCGTAAGAGGAGATAGGCGCGTGCACTCGCCTTCGGTCCTGCTTGGGATCGCATCTGAGGTGCGTCGAGCGGTTCGACGGTGCCCAGAAAGGTGCGTTGGATCCGGGCTCGGCCGGCGTGGAGCCATGCGTCGGTCACGACGATCTTCGCTGACCCGTAGGTGCGCAGAAGGATGGCCAGGAGGGCCAGGAGGATGGCGCTGATGCTCCATGTGATCTGTTCGGGCACGGCGACGAGCATCGCGAGCCAGAAGCTGCCGACGAGGAGCGTCCCCAGCGCCCACCACCGCACCGGCACTCGCAACCGCTCGCGGTACGGCGGGCTCTTCTGGCGACGCACGCGGGCGCTACTCATGAGCCGAAGAGTAGGTAGAGGCCCATGAACGTGTAGCTGACCATCGCAAGGAGCAGTGCGAGCTGTCCGATGACGTGGTGCCGCCGGGGCAGCAGTGCCAGGGCGCGATCGTGTGCCGCGATGACGCCGAGCACGTGTCCGGTGACGATGGCCAGCACCTTGATGCTCGCCAGCACGGTCGGGTTCTGGGACAACCAGTAGTTGATCTCCATGTCGGCGGTGCCGAACAGGTTCGCGCCGCTGTCGGTGGGGTCGCTGAGCAGGATCAAGGTCTGCTGGCCGTACTCAACGAGGAACGTCAGGTAGTGGGCGACCATGTAGCCGACGATGATGGGCGTCAGTGAGTGGGCGAGGCGCCGGGGTAGCTCGCGGCGGGGCGACCGGTCCGGGTAGACGGCGGTCGCCATGCAGGCACAGGTAAAGGTGATGCCGACCGCGACGATGACGAGCACCATCAGGGCGGTGCCCAGTCTTGTGACGTCGACGTTGTTTGACTGGACGTATCGAATCCAAGTCGTGGAGTTGCTCCAGCTGTCGTAGGCGGTGCTGCCCAGAAGCACCGCGACGACCGCGACGAGTCCTGGTTCGGGGCGCACGCGCGCCAAGTTGCGCAGTGGACTGACCAGCACGAGTCGCCCCGACGCGCTCCGGGCCCACGGAGAGAGCCGTCCCACGAGAGTGGAGTAGGCCTCGAACGGGTCGGCGCGGCTGATCCAAGCCGTGCCGAAGAACGCCCAGCCCAGCATCATCGCGGCGAAGTAGAACGCGAACCACAGCCGCACGACTCCCACGTCGGTGCTGTTGGGATAGACGAGCTCCAGCCACACGAAGGTGAACAAACCGATGCTGGCCGGCCAGTACCCCAGTCGCTCGGGATAGACGCGAAGTCCCTCACCGTCGCCCCGGCCCGCAACCTGGTCGAGCAGAGTGAGGAGGGTGCGCGTGGGATTGAGTGCGCGAACGGCCGGCCCGAACAGCAGCGACAGCGGGACCAGGCCGACCCACAGCCAGGAGTAGGTCACTCCGAGCAGGGGATTGGTGAGGTCGTTGGGACCGAAGAGGGCGGGCCAGAGCATGAACCCGAAGATGGCCAGGCCCAGCACCCGCAGGAACGTCCGCCACGCCCAGCTGTCCAGTACACGGGCGATCGGCGGCGGGATGGGCAGCTCGTGCCCAGGGGCGTCGAAGCGTGGCTGACGCCAGGCCATGAGCAGAACAACGAAGGACACGGCAAGCGCCGCCGTGCCGCCCGCGATCGCCAGGGAGCCTGAGATCGGGAGGTCGTCTGCACCACCCAGGCCGTGTGCGGAGATGCTGCTCAACGAACTTCGACAATCGCGACCACCGCGCTGGTGTCGTGCTCTTCTACCTTCACGCTGCCGGGGGTCGTGACCGAGATCTCCGCGCGGGTCCGCCCGTCGCCGAACTTCACATACTGCTCGGGCTTGGAGTGCACGTGCAGCTCGCCGGCGCGGTCGGAGACGATCTCGAACACCAGGCTCTCTCCGGCCGAGAGGTCGACCTTTTCGGCGTTGGGGCTGACGCGCTCGTTCGCGATCCGCACCTCGACGGTGGGCACGGCCGGCTCCTCGGGTGAGGGCGTGACCTCGCTGGGCGATGGGGTCGAGGAGAGGGAGGGGCTCGGCGCGCTTGAGGTCGACCCGGGAGTGGAGTCGGAACTGGGCGCGGGAGCGCTCGAGCCGGGGGCGGCGCGTTCGTCGTCGCCGGATGCGCACGCGCTGAGCATGAGCACGGCGATCATGGCGATGAGACTCAGGCGCACGCACTGCACGGCTGCTCCTTGCTGAGGCGGGGGACCTGTGGCGCGGCGTTCGCGTACCCAGATCAAGAGGACGGCTGACGATGTACTAAGGCAGATAGTACTTGCTGGGTCCGTTCGGACCGCGCGCACCACCTGGCGACAGCGGGGTCGATAACGAGCGATCGCGCGGGCGTTCGCCTTCCGCCCTTGGCCTTGTGCGCCGTAGGACTCGTGGTTCAACGCCGCCTTGCCGAAGTACGGGACCTGCTGGATCAGGACGGGAGATCGTTGCCTCGGCCACCGGGTTGGCCTCGGGTGCCTCCTGGCCATGTGGGTCGCGAACTTCCAGATCCTGGTCGACGAGGACGACCTGTGCACGCTCTTCGGTGCACCGTTCGTGCAATACGCCGCGCGCGCGGTCGGTGGGCCTGACCCGTGGCCTCAGCGTCCGCGGCTTCTAGCTGCGACGTGCGACTGCTCCAGCGCGCGTTGGGCGGCACCCGAGCGGGTCGCTCGCGCGGCACTTTCGGGTCGAAGCGCCGCGGCAAGGATCGAGAGCACAGCGACCGCCCATGCACCACGCGCCGGCCATGGCCCGACCAGGACGGCCAGCGTCAGCCCGCGCCCGGTCGGCACGTCCACGACCACACTTCCGGCCCGGAGGGCCGGGAGCCGTTCGAGGACGGATCCATCGGGCGCCACGACCCCGGAGATCCCGTTCATCGACGACACGACCACGGCCCGCCCGACTTCGACGGCCCGGGCCCGGGTGATCGCCCACTGCTGCTCTGGCTGTGCCGTGTCGAGGAACATCGCGTTGCTGGTCTGTACGACGACGAAGTCAGCGCCCTGCTGCACCTGGTTCCCGAGGACCTCGTCGTAGGCCACGTCAAAGCACAGGGCGTTGGCAACTCGAAATTCCTCCACGCGCATGGGTACAGCCGGAGGACCGGGTGTCATGTCGCGGGCGATGGCGCCGACCCGGTCGGAGACCCGGCTCGCCAACCATCGCATCGGCACGTACTCGCCGAACGGCACGAGGTGCTGCTTCGTGTACCGCGCACCGGGCCCAGAAACTGTCCAGGCGATGCTCTGGTTGAGGGCACGAAGACCGCCCCTGTCGACGATTGAGCCAGCCAGCAGCGGCGCCCCCACCGCCTCCGCCGCGGCGACAAGCGAGGCGTTCGCTTCACCGTCGGTCTCGGGGTCCACCGCCGTCGCGTTCTCCGGCCACACGACCAGGTCCAGGGGCGCGACCAAGGTCGAGCCCGGGACCACGTCCGGCATCAGGGTTGAAGTGAAGCTGGCAGGCGTGCCTTCGCCGGCAGATCGCCGGTCCGCAAGGGAGCGGGTCTGGTCCAGAAGCGTCCTCGTGATTGTGCGGTGGTGCGCAGCGACATCGGTCCCGGTGCCCGGGACCTCGGCCTGAACGACCCCGACTCGGACCCTGCCAACCTCGCCGGTCTCGTCGGCGCCCAGCGCGCCCGGGGCACCAGCCTCCGTCGACGCAGCGAGAGCCACTGGAGCGCCGACCACCGCCGCAACACACGCCGTGGCCGCGACTGCTGTGCGCCGCCGCGGGAGGCGAACCGTTGGCCGGCTATGCACCGCAGACACGAGCGCAGCCACCACGCCACCGGCCGTCGCGATCACGGTTCCGGCACCTGCGACGCCGAACACGGCGAGCAAGCCGACCCACGGGGTGTCCACTGCGGTGTAGCCGAGCCTGCCCCACGGGAACCCGCCCCAAGGCCACGCCGACCGGGCGCTCTCGAAGGCCGTCCACGCGCAAGCCGCCCACACCGGCCACCACCGCAGCCGTCTCAGCAGCGAGACGGCGACGCCGAGCACACCGAACCACACCGCTTGCACAAGCGTCAGCGTGGCCCACGCTGCTACGGCGATGGACTGAACGAGCCACCAGGACGTGAGGCCGAGGAACACGACACCGAACACCGCGCCGGCGCTTGCGGCGAATCGAGGAGCACGGCCCACTGACACGAAGAAGGCGGCCACCCCCAGCGGCGCCAACCACGGCATCGACCACGGCGGAAACGACGCTCCGAGCCCGAGTGCACCCGCGATCGCCACTGCGATGCTCTGCCATCGCGCGAACTCCACCCGCACCTCCCGCCGCCTACTATGCGCGATAGTATGTTGCCGATGGACGCCACGCAGCAGAATGACGAGCTCAGATCGCAGAACGGCCCCCGATTCGCGTCGGGCGATCTGCGACCTCGCGGCGCGTCTGGGCCGTCTGGCCAGCCCGGCCCTTCTGAGGTGCTCGCCTGGGCGCGTTGGGCGTGGCGTCGTTTGACCTCGATGCGCACCGCGGTCGTGCTGCTGGTGCTTCTGGCTCTTACGGCGGTTCCGGGCTCGGTGCTCCCGCAGCGCGGGGTGTCCAGTGACCCCTCGGCCGTGGCTAACTTCTATGCCGAGCACCCCGACCTGGCCCCGTGGCTGGATCGCCTGTCCCTGTTCAACGTCTACAGCGCGCCGTGGTTCGCCGCCGTCTACGTCCTCCTGCTCGTGTCCATGACCGGGTGCGTGGTGCCGCGCTCTGCCCAGCTGTGGCGTGACTTTCGCGCAGCACCACCGCCGAGCCCCCGGCACTTGTCCCGCGAGTCAGCGCACCGTCGACTCCAGGTCGTCGACTCCGACGCGGCCCTCGACGCGGCAGCCGCCCACTTGCGAGACCGACGGTTCCGGGTGGTCCGCACTGCGGGCGAGGTGCGAGCCGAGAAGGGCCGCGTGCGCGAGCTGGGCAACCTGGTCTTCCACCTCTCCCTCCTCGTTCTCCTCTTCGGTGTCGCCGGCGGCAAGTTGCTCGGGTACGAGGGCCGAGTGGCGCTCGCGGAAGGAGCCACCTTCGCCAACGTTTCGTCCTCCTACGACGCGCTCACGCCGGGCCCCTGGGCCGACCTCGCCGGGCTGGAACCGTTGCAGCTCGTCCTCGACGACTTCGAGGCGCAGTTCGAGACCGAAGGGTCGCGCTTCGGTGAGCCTCGCGGGTTCGAGGCCGTGGTGTCCTATGGCAGCGAGGACGAGGGCGAGGGCACGTTCACGGTCCGCCCCAATCGCCCGCTCGACATCGACGGGACCAAGTTCTTCCTCACCGGCCACGGCTACGCACCCGAATTGACCGTCCGTGACGGGAACGGCGACGTCGCCGCCTCGGGTCCCACGATCTTCCTGCCCGTGGACCAAGCCTTCACCTCCGACGGCGTGGTGAAGGTGCCTGACGCACGCCCGACCTCGCTGGCTCTCCAAGGCCTGTTCCTGCCCACTGCCGTGGACGGCCCCGACGGGATGGGTGTGTCTGCCTACCCGGGCGCGGTGAACCCGATCGTGCAGCTCTCGGCCTACACCGGGGACCTGGGCCTCGACGACGGCACGCCCCAGTCCGTCTACTCCCTGGACTTCGACGACCTGGACCGGGTGCGCGGATCGGATGGCGAACCGTGGCGGGTGTCCCTCGCGCCGGGCCAGACGGTGCGGCTGCCCGACGGGCTGGGTTCAGTCACCTTCGACGGACTCTCGCGCTTCGCCAACTTCCAGGTCGCCCGAGACCCGGGCAAGGAAGTCTCCTTGGTCGCAGCGATCCTGCTGATGCTCGGGTTGACGGTTTCACTGGCCGTGCCACGTCGACGGGTCTGGGTACGCGCCGGCGCCGACGGAACCATCGAGCTCGCCGGCCGCGCCTTGTCTCGCCGGCCCGTGCCCTCGAACGACATCGACGACCTCGCGGCCGCCATCGACCTGCCACCGGCGAGCGCCGGACAGCACACGGAGGAACAGTGACATCTCTCGACGCAGCCCGCCTGTCCGACACCCTCGTGACGACCGCGCTGGCGGTGTTCTCCCTGGCCCTCGTCGCCTTCGCCGTGGCCGCGGCCCTGACTCGTGCCAAGGGCCCCAGCGCTGCGCGGACACCCAGCGAGCCTGTCCCCGCGGGACCCGCAGGGTCTGCGGGACCGGCGGGGGCTTTGCCGCCTTCGGGGGCGGCACCTCTCGACCGCGGGCGCGGCACCGATCGAGGGTTCCTTGCCTCTGCGGCGACCTCGATGACGCTGCTCGGCACGATCGTGGTGGTCCTCGCCGTGGTCGCGCGAGGGGTGGCCGCAGGACGCGCCCCGTGGGGCAACATGTATGAGTTCGGGCTCACCGGATCCGCCGCGGTCGCACTGGCGTTCCTCGTCTACCGGCGCGGCCGACCCGTCGACGGGCTGGCCGCCTGGATCGTCGCGGTCGTGCTGGTGCTGCTCGGAATCTCCGCCACCTCGCTCTACACACCCGTGGACGACCTGGTACCGGTCCTCAACTCGCGCTGGCTCGTCGTGCACGTCGCGGCCGCCATCATCGCCGGAGGACTCTTCACCATCGGAGCGCTGGCGACGATCGCCCACCTCGTGCGCCAGCGCCGGCACGGCGAGCACGACGGTCCTTTCTCCCAACTCGCGCACACGGTGCACCTGGTGGCCTTCCCCATCTGGACGTTCGCCGTCATCGCCGGCGCCGTGTGGGCGGAGAACGCCTGGGGCCGCTACTGGGGGTGGGACCCCAAGGAAACCTGGGCGTTCATCACATGGGTGCTCTACGCCGCCCACCTGCACGCCCTCTCAACCGTCGGGTGGCGACGGCGCGCCGGGTTGCTCGCCATCGCCGGTTTCGCGGCCTTCCTTTTCAACTTCTTCGGGGTCAACTTGTGGATCCCGGGCCTTCACTCGTACGCAGGAGTGTGACGACATGAGCAATGGACTCTCCACCATCATCCTCGGCCTGATCGCGGCCGGTGGGACCGCATTAGTGCTCTACCTCCTGGCCAGGGCCAAGTGGTGAACACGACGGTGAGGTCCCTTGTCGTCGTGGCCGCAACGCTCCTGGGCCTCAGCGTCGGGGCGGTCGTATCTCCGGCGGCCGCACACACCGACTTCATCGGCGCCGACCCGCACGACGGGGCCAGCCTCCACGAACTCCCCGACGAGGTTCGGCTTCAGTTCTCCGATGACATGGACCCCGGCCTCAGCACCGTCACCCTCCAAACCGACGACGGTGAAAGCACCCCACTGGACCTCACCAACGCCGCCAACCCGACCGTGCTAGTAGCGAGCGTGCCGGACACCATGGCCCCACAGGTTGGGACCACGACCCGATGGACCGTGAGGTTCCGCGTCGTGTCCCGAGACGGACACCCGGTCGTCGGCACCAGCAAGTTCGTCGTCCGCACCCCCGCGTCCCCGCCGGCATCCCCGCCGGCATCCCCGACCGAGTCCCCGACCGCGGGCGCCCCGACGTCGGAGCCTCGATCGCTTGAACCCGATCCGGGCTCAACGCAGGCCCGCGAGGCCGAGACGGCTGCGGATGAGCCTGCTACGAACGACAACACCAGGGCCTGGCTCGTCGCCATCGGCGTGGGAGTGCTCGCACTGTTGGCGCTCGCCGTGGGCACCGTCATGCGACTCGTGGGCCGGGACACCGAGACGTGAACCGTTCGCCACGAGATTCAGGCGCCCCAGCGCTCCCGTCGCCGCCGGCGGAGATTCGGGTGGTTGGGGCGGTGGCGCTGGCGACCTTGCTTCCCGTCGTGGTGGCGCTCACTGCCACGGGCTTGGCTGGCGGGTTGGCGCCGCTAGGCATCGACGGCCTGCCGGACCCGGGGCCTCTCACCCGGGTAGGTCTGCCCGCGGTGCAGGTGCTGCGCGACGTGGCCGCCACGGTCACCCTCGGGGTGCTGGTGCTCGCTACGACCTGCGTCCCTCCCGAACCCGGAACCGCGTCTGCAGGGCGTGGTATGGGTCCACGACGCCGGCGCTTGCTGGCATACGCGCAACTGACCTCGACTGTGTGGGCCGTCGCCAGCCTGACCCTGGTCGCCTTCATCTACTCCGACGCCTCCGGCAGCCCGATCGGCGGGCCCGGGTTCGGCGACGAGGCGGTGTTCTTCGCGTTCGGGTTTGAGCTGGGACAGTACGGGCTGTGGGGTGCGGGCCTTGCCGCTCTCGTCGCGACGAGCTGCGTTCTCGCCTCCAGCGTGGGCGGGCTCGGCCTCACGACGGCGCTCGCCTTCGCCGCCCTCTGGCCGATGGCGCTGACCGGGCACGCCGTCGGCACGTTGAACCACGACGACGCAGTCAACCTTCAGTACTTCCACCTTGTGGGCATCAGCGTGTGGCTCGGCGGCCTGGTCGCGCTGGTCCTGGCGCGGCGCCATCTCGGTCAGGCGCTGCTGAGCACGGTGCGCAGGTACTCCACCCTGGCCGGCTGCTGCCTGGTCGTGGTGACGGTCTCGGGGCTGTGGGGAGCCTGGCTCCGCTTGCCCTCGGTGTCGGCGGCCTGGTCGGCCTACGGAGCGATGCTGGCTGTGAAGCTCGCTGCCGTGGCGATGCTGGGCGCAGCGGGCTGGTGGCACCGCCGCCACACGATCGCCGCTCTGGCAACCGGCTCTCCACGTGGCTTCACGCGACTCGTCGGAGCCGAGGCGGTGGTGCTGCTGGTGGCGGCCGGCATGGGTGTGGCGCTCAGCAGGACTGCACCGCCACCACCGAGCCAGGCCCCTCGGCCGCTCACCAGTGCCGAGTCCCTCCTCGGAAGTGCACTGCCGGGTCCCCTGAACGCGGCGCAGTGGTTCGGCGCGTGGAACCTCGACACGTTGTTCCTCGCGCTGGGCGTGGCGGGCGCCGGTTGGTACCTGTGGGCCGTCGGCCGCCTGCGTCGCCGCGGGGACAGCTGGTCCCTGGCACGGACCGTTTCCTGGCTGGTGGGTTGCTCGATGTTCGTGTGGGCCACCAGCGGCGCCCCAGGCACCTACGGCCAGGTGCTGTTCAGCATGCACATGGTCCAGCACATGACCATCGCCACCGGAGTGCCGGTCTTCTTGGTGCTGGGAACGCCGATCAGTCTCGCGTTACGGGCGCTGCGTCGCCGCGACGACCACTCTCGAGGCCCGCGGGAATGGCTCATAGCGATCAGCCGCTCGCTACCGATTCAGATCCTCGGGCACCCAGTCGTCGCTGCCGGAATGTTCGTGGTGAGCATGGTCGCGTTCTATTACACGTCCGCCTTCGAGACCTCCCTGGAGTCGCACACCGGGCACGTCCTGATGACGTTGCACTTCCTGCTCACTGGATACCTGTTCACCGAAGCCGTGATCGGCTCCGACCCCGCCCTCCACCGACCGCCGTACCCGATGCGGGTCCTCCTGGTGATGGTGACCTTTGGGTTCCACGCGCTGTTCGCGGTCAGCATGATGGCGAGCACGACCGTCTTCGCCGCCGACTGGTTCGAGGCACTCGGACGGACGTGGGGTCGATCCCCGGCCGATGACCAGTACCTCGGCGCCCAGATAGGGTGGCTGATGGGGGAGTACCCGATCCTGATCATGGCTGCGGCGCTCGTGACGGGGTGGGTAAAGGCGGATCGCCGTGAGCGCGACCGGTTCGACCGGCGCGAGGGGCGTGAGCACGACCGGCAGCTGGAGGAATACAACGCCTACCTGAGCCGGTTGGGACGCGTAGACCTGACACGCCGGCCGGCGCCTCCTACTACGATGGAGCCTCGTAGATCGCAGGCCGCCCGGGACAAGGAGAAGTTCGAGTGAGACAGCTCGGTCAGCTCGAAGCCGCCGTGATGCAGCACCTCTGGAGCGCGGGACGACCAGTGTCCGTCCGCGAGACGCTCGATGCCCTCACCCGCGAGCGGCCGCTGGCGTACACCACGGTGATGACGGTCATGGACAACCTGCACTCCAAGGGCTTCGTCGCGAGGGAGAAGCAGGGCAAGGCCTACCTCTACACGCCGGTCTCCTCACGTGAGGAGCACACGGCCGAGGTTCTCCAGGAAGTGCTGGCGGACAGCGAGGACCGCACGGCTGCTCTGATGCACCTGGTGGGCAAGATGGATCCCGGCGAGGCGGCCGAGCTTCTGGCGGCGCTGTCCCACCGGGCGGACGGGTCACCGTGATCGCGTCACTGCTGTTGCTGGCATACGCGGGTGTCGTCTCGGTGCTCGGCGGCAAGGTGCTGCAGCAGCCCTGGACGTCTCGCAGCCCTCGCGCCGCCGTCATCGGGTGGCAGGCCCTTTCCACCTCCGTGGTCGCCGCCATCTTGCTGGCTGCCGTGTCCCTGGCCCTGCCGTTCCTGCCGCTGCGGTTCTCGGTGGCGTCCCTACTGGGCGCTCATTCCGTGGCGATCATCGAGCATTACGAGACCCCGCTCGGGATCTGGCCCGGCGTCGTCGGGTTGGCTGTCGTCGTGGCCCTGGCGGGGATGCTGCTCCTCACCACGACCCGTAGCTTCTCGAGGAAGCGTCGCGTACGCCGCGCGCAGCTCGACTCGCTTCGCCTGGTGGGACACCCGCACCCGGACGGCTTCACCGTCATCGACCACGAAGTACCGGTTGCCTACTGCCTGCCCGGCGGCTCCGGAACCGTGGTGTTCTCATCGGCCGCGTTGGAGCTCCTCAACGAGCGCGAACGCGAACTCGTCCTGGGCCACGAGCGCAGCCACCTGCGCGCACGACACGACCTCGCCCTCGCCTACTCCGACGCCCTGACACGAACCTTCCCGTGGGTGCCGCTGTTCGCGCGGGCACATGCCCACATCACGACGTTGGTGGAGATGGCCGCGGACGACGCCGCCACCGGACCAGAGGACCGCCGCAGGCTGGCCAGCGCTCTCGTGACGTTGGGAACCGGGCTCCGCCCGGAGGCGGCGCTGGCGGCCAGCAACACCGCCACCCTGGAGCGCGTGCGGCGCCTTACGGGCACCAGCGCACCGGCCCCGAGAGGACTGGGCATCATGGTCGGCACGGCCGCCGCGGTCCTGCTCTCCGTCCCGGTGGGTCTGGCACTGGCTCCGGCGATCGAGGCAGCGGCGACCGATTGCTGCACACTATCGGCAATGACCGTTCGCGACTGACGCATCCGCGCGGCTGACTGGCCAACAGCTGCCAGCGTAGAAGTCCCCAGAATCGACCGGCGGTGGCAGCGGCTACCTGAACACTGACGTGTCGGCTGTTCAGCCTCACTACCGCGGGCACGCGTGGCCTCACCCGGTCTCGGCGAGAACGTCCTCGACGAGGCCGACCAGCGTGGCGGTGTCCACTTGCCCCACGACACGTGCTGCCACCGCACCGTCTCGGTCCACCACGACGGTGCTCGGCACGGCGGCGGCGGTCAGCACGCCCCGGAACGCGAGGATGGTGGCCGCACTCTCGTCCGGGTGGATGCTGGGGTAGGGGATGTCGAAGGCCCGCTCGAAGGCCCGCGCCGCATCGGGGCTGTCACGAACGTTGATGCCGTAGAACTGCGCCCGTTTGCCGAGTCGCTCGGCAGCGGCGACGAGCTCGGGCGCTTCGGCACGGCAGGGGCCGCACCATGATCCCCACACGTTGAACACGGTGACGCGACCGGCCAAGTCTTCGCTGTTGAGGCTCGTCCCGTCCAGCAGAGTCGCGGCGAACGGCGCGACCTGTTCACGCGCGTCCGCCTCGTACTGCTGGACGACGTCCACAGCGCCGGCTGCGCGGCCACCTGAGCTGGTGGAGTCACCCGAGTCGGGACCGCCCGTCAGTAGCCATATCCCAAGCGCGCAGCCCACAAAGCAAACCGCGATGAACGCCCTCGCTCCTCGGGTCATCACAGCGGGGCCTGCCAGCCGGCGACCAGGACTTGCAGCGCAGCCACGCCTTGTGACCAGAGCCCGGAGACTTGGAGCAGTCCGACGAGGATGAGCAGCGCGCCACCTCCTCGGGTGATCCACTGGGAGTGGTGTCGAACCCAGGCGAAGACGCGGGTCGCGCGCGTCAGTGACAGGGCGGCCAGCAGGAACGGAATACCCAGGCCGAGCGCGTAAGCCAGCGACAGGAGAGCGCCTCGCCCGGCCGTGGCGGTGGTCGTAGCGAGGGTCAGTACCGCGGCGAGCGCGGGTCCGATGCAGGGTGTCCACCCGATCGCGAAGACAGCGCCCAGCAGCGGCGCGCCGGCAAGGCCGACGCGCGGTGTCAGCCGTGGCCGGATCGTGCGTCCCAGCACCGGTAGCCGTCCTGCGGCTCCGGCGAAGAGGAATCCGAGCCCGAGGGTCAGCACGCCGGCGCTACGAACGATCGTTTCCTGGTGGGCGAGGAGCCGTGCTCCCAGCGAGCCGAACGCCAGGCCATAGCTGGTGAATACGGTGGCAAATCCGATCACGAACAGGGCGGCGCCCATCAGGGTTCGACGTCGGCGGGCCGGCCGTCCTCCGCCGAGCTCGCGGGCGATCTCGGACTCCGTGCCGGCCATCCCGGCGACGTAGGACAGGTAACCCGGGACCAAGGGCAGGGAGCAGGGCGTGAAGAACGACAGCAGCCCGGCCGCCACGGCCACCGGCAGCGCGGCCAGCATCGACCCGTCGAGGATGAGGTCTTGCGCTCCGTCTGTCATGTCGAGCGGTTCACAGCAGGGTCGACCAATAGGACCAGAAGCGTTCGGTGATCGACACCAGCAGCACGAGGAACGGCAGCATGAGCAGCGGAGCGTGCCACTCGTAGAGGAACCGAGTCGTGCTGCTGCCCCGAGCGCGCTCACCGAAGGCGCCCCGCGCGAGGTTGGCGAGGGTGACGTACCAGAAGGTGGGGATCACTACGGTCCAGACAACCATGCAGTAGGGACACAGCGCACCGATGCGGTAGATGCTCTGGAACGCCAGCCATGAGACCAGGCCGAGTGCTGCGGTGACACCGGCCTGCAGTCCGAGCCAGTACCACCGTACGAGCTGGGCCCCCGCGATGAGAGCCACACCGGTGGTCATCACGACGGGGAAGGCAGCGACACCGATGATCGGGTTGGGAAAACCCAGCAGGGCGGCCTGGGAGGTCTCCATCACCGAGCCGCAACTCAGCACGGGGTTGATACTGCACGTAGGCACGTAGCCACTGTCCTGCTCGAGCTTGATCCGCTCGATTAGGAGCACAGCGGAAGCGATGAAGCCGATGAGCCCGCCGGCGGTCAGTCCCCAGCCGAGTCGTCGCTCGTGTCTCATTCGGCGAGGGCTTCGTCCAGAACGGTGGTGAAGTCCTCGACCGACCGCGGCTCGAACAGCTCGCCGTCGACGTAGAAGGTGGGGGTCCCCGCCACGCCCAGCGACTCGCCGTCAGCGACGTCGCGAGAGATCCGCTCCTCGACCTCTTGCGATGCGTAGTCGGCGTCGTACTGATCCATGTCCAGCCCGAGCTCTTCCGCGTAGCTGCGGAACAAGTCGTCCTTCGGTTCCTGTGCCTCGCCCCATTCCTTCTGCGTCTCGTACATGCGGCTGTACATCGCCTCGAGCTCACCCTGACGGGCAGCCGCCTCCACGGCACGCGCCGCACGACCGGCGTTGAAGTGGCCAGGCAACGGGAAGTAGCGGATCACGAAGGTGACCTCGCCCGCGTACTTCTCACGCAGATCCTCCACGATCGGGTAGGCGGCTCCGCAGGCTTCGCACTCGAAGTCGAGGAACTCCACGAACGTCACATCGCTGGAGCCCTGTTCGCCGAGGATCCGGCTGTCATCTCGGATGATCGCGCCATCGGCGATCGCTGCCGACACCTCGGCCGCTGCCGGCTCATCGCCGCCACGCACCTGGTCGACCACGAACACGCCACCGATCGTCAGAAGCACGATCACTGCTACGGCCAGCGCCGCCTTGGTTGGGTTTCGCACGGTGCTGCCTCTCCGTCGTTCCTACTATGGACGATAGTAGCCGATCGAGCTATCTACCGTCATTCGGTGGCTGGTTCACCGCCCCGTCACCAGGATTGTCACTTGGACAAGAGGGGTCGTTCGGCAGCGTATTCAACTCATTCGGGAGTCGACGCGGCTGCCTCGGAGGGTGGGTACACATGGCTGTGGCGCGGAGTTCGACGTCAGCTCAGCGGGGCCGTCCGAGTGCGGCACACAATTAGGTGGCGCTCAGCGCCGCCATGGTGCTGCTGGCAGGACCAACGTTGTGGTGGGTCCGCCAGCACGGGGCGTCTGTCGCCAGTCGATGCCGCCGACCCGTGCGGTCCGGGCGGCAATACGGTGGCGTGCGAGAACTCCACGCGTCGGTGTAGCGGAAAGCTCGGATTGCCTTTTGGAAAGACTCAACTGGGATCCCTCGATGCCGATCAGCATGGCGAACTCCGGGGCGGGTCGCCCCAGCGATTGAGAGGGACGAGGGAAGATGACGTCGCTGCCCACCGAGGTGCCGCAGACGGTGCAGGAGAGCCGGAAGAGGCGGATCCTATTGATCCGACTATCGCTTCTCGTCGTGGCCGCTGGAGCCTTCTGGTTCCTCCTCCGACCCGAGTCGCCGAAGGAGCCGGAGAAGGGGGAGGTCGCCGCTCTCGAGCCGATCCAGATCAACCTCTCGAACGGTCACTACCTCCGCCTCGCCCTGGCCCTGCAGCTGTCCGCAGACGTCGAGGAGGAGGTCGACGGGAGCGAGGCCCTTGCCTTGGCCGTGGACATGCTTTCGGGTCGGCCCGTGGAGGAGTTCGACAAGCCTGCGGGACGGCGCAAGGTGTTCGTCGAGCTCGCTGAGGACGTCGTAGAGAACTACGACGGAGAGGTCCTCGACCTGTACGTGACGGAGGCCGTGACGCAGTAGCGTCGATATCGCGCCAGCCCGTACAAGGTGGCGCAGTCCACTCTCGTGAAAAGTTTCACAAAGTCGTGTGCAGGTGGTCCGCGGTCCGTAGCGTGGTCAGCGTGCTGACTCCCGATGTCCTCGCTGACGCAGTTCAACTGGCTGGGGCGGTGGAGCCCGAGGGGCTCCTCCCGGCCCGGCAGCAGATGGCTCTGTCGCTGGGATGGCACATCGTGCTGGCCTGCTTCGGGGTCGCCTTCCCGGCGATGATCTTCGCGATGCATCTGCGCGGGATCCGCCGTGGGGACCCCGTCGCGCTGGGGCTGGCCCACAGGTGGGCCAAGGTCTCGGCGGTGCTTTTCGCGATCGGCGCAGTCTCTGGCACGGTCCTCAGCTTCGAGATGGGTCTGTTGTGGCCCGGGCTGATGGGGACCTACGGGGACGTGCTCGGATTGCCGTTCGCGTTCGAGGGACTGGCATTCTTCCTTGAGGCCATCTTCTTGGGCATCTACCTGTACGGCTGGGGTCGGATGCCGGCGAAGAGGCACGTCCTGATGGTTTTGCCGATGGCCATCACCGGCATCGTGGGCGCCTATTGCGTGGTCGCCGTCAACGCCTGGATGAACGTCCCGACCGGGTTCCGCCTCGTTGACGGCGAGGTCACGGATGTCCAGCCCTGGGCGGTGCTCTTCAATCAGCACGCCTTCCTCCAGTTCGCCCACATGTGGGTCGGCGCCTACATGGTGGCGGGCTTCAGCATCGCAGGGGTCTACGCGGCCGGGATGCTGCGCGGGCGTCGCGACGCCCATCATCGTTTGGGCTTCATGGTGCCGTTCGTGTTCGCCTCCATCGCCGCCGTCACCCAGCCGTTCGTCGGCCACGTGCTCGGATTCGGGCTGGACGAACGACAACCGGCGAAGCTCGCTGCGTTTGAGCTCGCGGAGACGACCGAGAGTCCGTCACCCCTCCGGCTCGGCGGGATCATGGTCGACGGAGAAGTCGTGGGCGCGATCGACGTCCCTGTGCTCGGCTCCCTGATCGCGATGAACTCGCTCGACAAGCCCGTGCCTGGCCTGGACGCCATCCCCGAGGAGGACCGACCGCCGGTCAACCTCACGCATCTCGCCTTCCAGACGATGGTCGCCATCGGCACGTTGCTCGCGGCAGGTGTCACGGGGTTCTGGGTGTTGCGCCGACGCGGCCGTGACCCCCTGACGAGGGCGTGGTTTCTCAGGTTTGCGGTGGCCGCTGGTCCGCTGGCGGTGATCGCCCTCGAAGCCGGATGGGTAGCGACCGAGGTCGGACGGCAGCCCTGGGTCGTGTACGAAGTGATGCGCACCCCGGAGGCGGTCGGCGACTACTCCTCGGCGCTGTGGTGGTTGCTGGGGGTCAGTGCGGTGATCTATGCCGGGATGACCGCGGGCGCGGTCATCGTGCTCAGGTCCATGGCCCGGCGCTGGCGCAGCGGAGAGACGGATCTGCCCAGCCCTTACGCGCCCGAGACCGTGGAGTCGCCGTCATGAGTCTCGAGGTTGCCGTTGCGGCGGCGATGTTCGCGGGCGTCATCGCGTACGCGGTGCTGGGCGGCGCGGACTTCGGCTCTGGGTTCTTCGACCTCACGGCGGGAAGCAGTCGGCGTGGCGCGGAGCTGCGGACCCTGGTCGACCACAGCATCGGGCCGGTTTGGGAGGCCAACCACGTGTGGTTGATCTACGTGCTGGTGATCTGGTGGACGGGCTTTCCGGAGTCGTTCGCCGCGACGATGTCGACGCTGGTCGTGCCGTTGTTGCTGGCGCTGCTAGGCATCGTGCTGCGCGGCGCCAGCTTCGCGTTTCGCAAGTACTCCGCCACCTTGCGCCAGGCGCGGCTGTTCGGCGCGATCTTCGCCGTGTCGTCGGTCATCACACCGTTCTTCCTCGGCACGGTCGCCGGGGCAATCGCGTCAGGTCGGGTCCCGATGGCGGAGGCGGGCGACCGCTGGTCGTCCTGGCTCAACCCGACGTCCCTGTTCGGTGGGGCGATCGCGGTGGGCACCTGCGCGTTCCTGGCCGGCGTGTTCCTTGCTGCCGATGCGCACCGCGGTCGCCGGTCACGGCTCGCGGAGGACCTTCGCGCGCGCTCGCTCGGGGTGGGACTGGTCACCGGCGTGCTCGTGTTTGCGGCGCTCGTGCCGATCTCCGCGGACGCACCGGTGCTCACCGAAGGCCTCGCGGGGCGCGCGGCGCCGCTTGTGGTGATTTCCGGGGGAGCGGGGGTGGCGACGCTCCTCCTGGTATGGCGCCGCAGCTATGCCATGGCGCGATGGCCTGCGGTCGTCGCTGTCGCGTCGGTGGTGTCGGGATGGGGGGTGGCCCAGTACCCCTGGTTGCTCGTCGACGAAGTGACCGTGAGCGATGCCGCGGGGGCGACAGCCACCTTGCAGGGCCTGCTCGTCGCCGTTGGCCTCGCGGTGATCTTGGTGCTGCCGCCGCTGATTTACCTACTACGACTCACCCAGAGCGAAGAATGGACGACAAACTGACCCCTCCGACCCAGGTGTCGTTCCCCGTCCAGAGCATCCCGGGCGCCGCAGTAGATGGGATGAGCGACATCCCTGAGAGCCCAAGTCATCCAACGGCGGGGTGGTGATGGTGCGCACGTCGCAGAAGTAGCCATGGTCCTGTCCGTCCCGTCGATGCCGAGGTGGAGGGACGTCAGCGAGTGCGCGAAGTCCTAACCGGCGCACGTCACTCGCCCGGCGGTCGCTGTGCGTCGCCGCCGACCGCGGCCGCTCCGACTCGGGACCACGGTCCCGGATCTCGGACTGCGCGGGCCGCTGCCGGGACGAAGGTCTGCGCATGCAGGGCTGTCATGCCGAGTCGCTGACCCGCCAGGACGTCGCGGGCTCGCCGACATCGGGCTGAGCCAAGAGGCCTACGCCGTGGCGGGGCTGTGGTCACGCTCGCCGCCGGCACTGGTGACGACGCGATTCTTGTGCACGAGAGTTTCTTCCGGAATCGAATGAGCTCCGCACCTTGATACGAGCTCCAGTTCGGTCCCGGGGCGAGCTCGCTGGTGTCGACGAGCGCGAGCGCCACGACGAGGCAGATGGAGAACACAGCCATCGAGAACCCCTCGTGTCTGAGGTGCTTGCGGGTGACCCCGGGTAGTTCGACCGACGGGGTCGCCCAACCTGTCGACACCCTTTGGGGATCGCGGCCGCAGTCTTGCCTTCGGCGTGAGGCTTTCGTTTGCCGGGTGGTCATAGGCCGAACGCACCACCCTGGATGAGGATGACCAGGCCGAGCACGATGAGGACGAGTGGGAACAGGATGTGCTCCCAGCGTTCCAGCACTTCTGCGATTGGCTTGCGAGTGGCCACGAACTTCGCGGCGAGGACCAGGACGAGGACCAGGGCCAGGAACACGACGCAGTAGGCAACGAGGGCACCGGTGCCGACCGCAAGGAACACCGGCACGTAGACCCCGATGTTGTCGCCACCGTTGGCGAAGGTGACTGCAGCCACCGTCAGGGCGCTGATGGACTTGTCGTCGAAGGCGTCGTCGTCGTGGTCTCCGTTGCGCCATGCCTGCCATGCGGCCTTACCACCCAGCAGCAGCGGGATGAGACCGAAGTACGGGATCGCGTCTTCGGGGAGGAAGAACCCTGCTCCCACCGTGACGGCGACCGAGGTTAGGAGGATGCCTCCAAAGCCCAGGTACTGGCCGACGACGATCTTCGCGGTGGTCCCTCGTTGCCCGACACCACGTGCGAAGAACAGTGACAACACGATGATGTCGTCGATGTTGGTCACCAGGAACAGGCCGATCGCCTGCAGCGAGGAGCTGATCAATCCCATGTGCTTGTCGTCCTTCGTCCGGGCTGCTGCTTCGTGATGGCGATGTTGGGCCGGATTGCCGCGCACGACGCTCGACGGGCGTCCCGCCGCAGGAGGCGCGCCCGCGCGGGCGATGCGCCTGTCAGGCGCCCGGCCGCTCCTGCGGCGGGCCGGCGGGATGAGCCGAGGATTGTCGTGGATTGTCGGTCGTCAAGGCGACGTGGTGGTCCTCAGCTGCCTCGGGGCTGTCCTTGGCGTGCTCGTGGCGGGCGTTCAGGACCGCGATCACGATGAATCCGGCGACCAGGAAGGCGTCGGCGACGTTGAAGGTCGGCCACCAGCCGGTGTGTAGGTAGTCGGTGACCACCCCGTCGCGGGCCCGGTCGAACAGGTTGGCGACTGCGCCGCCGATCACGGCGCCTCCGGCGATCCGCTCGACCCGCCCGGCCGTGGGTGACCGATGCCACGCGTACGCGATGATGGCGACAGCGATGGCACCGGTGACGGCCACGATCACGCCTACGGGAAGCCGGTCGCCCATGCTGAACGCCACGCCCGGGTTGTAGGCCAGTTGGAGCTGGATAGGTCCGAGGTCGACCGTGGAATCGGCCAGCCGGGCCTCCGATACCGCTTTGGCGGCCAGATCGACCGCCGCCACCGCCCCTGCCGTCAGCGCGACCGCGCGCCGACCGGTTCCCGGTCGAGTCGCGGCCTCGGAGCGGCTCACGGGGCCCCGGCTTCCGCGGGTTGCGGGAGTGATGTCGAATGGGTGGCGGCCGGCTGGGGAGCGAGGGGGCGGGCGCGACCAGCGCGCACGCCGTTCCCGATCACGAAGATCTCCGCCACTTCGTGGACCAGGACCACCGCGGCCAGCCCGAGCACGCCGAGGGCGGCGAGCGGAATCAAGATGGCGATCAGGGCGAGGGACAGGCCGACGTTTTGCAGCATGATCGACCGTGCCCGGCGGGCGTGGGCCAGGGTGTGCGGCAGGTGACGCAGGTCCTCGCCCATCAGGGCGACGTCGGCGGTCTCGATGGCCACGTCGCTGCCCATCGCGCCCATGGCGATGCCGACGTCGGCGGTGGCCAGGGCGGGGGCGTCGTTGACGCCGTCGCCGACCATCGCGGTCGGGGTGTGTTCGCGGAGCCGGGCGATGATGGCCGACTTGTCCTCGGGCCGAAGGTCGGCGTGGACATCGGTGATGCCGGCCTGGGTGGCAAGGGCGGCGGCGGTGCGGTCGTTGTCCCCGGTGAGCATGGCGACCTGGTAGCCGCCGGCACGCAGCCGAGCCACCACCTCGGCGGACTCGGGGCGCAGGTCGTCGCGGACCGCGACGGCGCCGATCACGGCCCCGTCGTACTCGATCAGCACGGCGGTCGCCCCGGCCTCCTGCATGGCGGTCACTGGCTCGGCGAGCTCGCCGGCGGAGATCCAGCCAGGTCGGCCGAGGCGGGCCGGTCGGCCGCCGATGGTGCCGGTCAGGCCGGCGCCGGTGACCGCTTCGACGCCGGTGGCGTCGCGGTGGTCGGGGACGGCGGCGAGGATGGCGCGGGCCAGGGGGTGCTCGCTGCGGGCCTCCAGGGCGGCGGCGATGTCAAGGACCTGCTCCCGGGTGTTCCCGGGGGCCGTGGCGACCTCGACCACAGCGGGTTGGTTGCGGGTCAGGGTGCCGGTCTTGTCCAAGGCGACGGCACGGATCCGGCCGAGGGCCTCCAAGGCGGCGCCGCCCTTGACCAAGGCGCCGATGCGGCTGGCGGCGCCGATGGCGGCGACCACAGTGACCGGCACCGAGATCGCCAGCGCACACGGGGAGGCCGCGACCAGGACGACTAGGGCGCGTTCGATCCAGGTGGCAGGGTCGCCGAGCAGACTGCCGGTGATCGCGATGAGGGCGGCTAGGACCATGATCCCTGGCACGAGGGGCTGGGCGATGCGGTCGGCGAGCCGCTGGGCGTTGCCCTTGCGGGACTGCTCGGCCTCGACGATGGAGACGATCCGGGCCAGGGAGTTGTCCTCGGCGGTGGTGGTGACTTCGACCTCGAGGACGCCGGTGCCGTTGATGGAGCCGGCGTAGACGGTGTCCTCGGGGCCGGCCTCGACCGGGACGGACTCGCCGGTGAGGGCGGAGACGTCGAGGGCGGTGCGGCCGGTGCGGATGACTCCGTCGGTAGCGACCCGTTCCCCGGGCCGGACCAGCAGCAGGTCGCCGATGGCGAGGTTTGAAGGGGTGACGGTGAACTGGGTGCCGTCGCGGAGAATCGTGGCCTCGGCCGGGACGAGAGAGAGCAGCGCGCGCAGGCCGCGGCGGGTCCTGGCCACGGCGTACTCCTCGAGGCCCTCACTGATGGAGTAGAGGAACGCGAGGGTGGCCGCCTCGGCAACCTCGCCGAGGATGACCGCGCCGACCGCGGCGATCGTCATCAGCGTGCCCACGCCGATCTTGCCCCGGGCAAGCCGCCTCAGCGTGCCGGGCACGAACGTCCAGGCCCCTAGGGCCAACGCGACGCCGTTCAACCCGGTCACCGCCGACCCCGATGCGTCGTTGAGGTCGGCGATGAAGCCGGCGGCGAGGAAGAGTCCGGCGAGGGCGGCGAACCGCAGCTCGCTGATCTCCCACAACCGTTCCGGCTCGTGCTCCTCCCACTCGCTGTCGCCGGTGCGGGGCTCGTCGTGGCCGCAGCCGCAGGCATCCGTCACGGTGCTACTTCCTCCGTCGTGGTGGGGGTGGTCGGGGTGACGGAGGGCTCGGTGTGAGTGTCGGCGGAGTCGTCCGGGCCGTAGTTGGGGCAGAGCTCGACGGCCTCGCCGGTCAGGGCTAGCAGCTGTTCGGCAGCGGTAAGCAGGTCCATCAGTTCGGGGTGCGCGATGGAATAGAACATCTGCCGGCCCTCGGGTCGGCCGACGACCAGACCGCAGTCGCGCAGGCAGGCCAGATGACCGGACACGGTCCCCTGCGCGACCCCGAGCTCCTTGGTGAGGTCCACCACCCGGCGCTCGCCCTGGGCGAGGTGCCGGACGATCGCCAACCGGTTGCGATCGGCGAGGCCGTGGAACAGGCCAGCACCCCGGCGTAAGGCACGCTCAGATTCTACCGATGTCATTGACATACGCCGATGATAGCGGCTCCCCGGTTGATCGGCTAGGCCAGGGCACCGCCGGGTTCAACTTCCGTCCTTCGTGCTGAACTCCGCATCCCGCTGGGGAGGGGTCTCCTGGTTGGTGTGCTTGGGCCGTCGTCGAGATCGGGGGTGCCTGGCTGGTCTGGCAAGGGGTGCGCGAGCACAGGGGCTGGATCTGGGTCGGAGCAGGCGTCATCGCCCTCGGCCTGTACGGCTTCGTCCCGACGCTGCAGCCCGACGCCAACTTCGGCCGTATCCTCGCCGCCTACGGCGGGGTGTTTGTCGCCGGTTCCCTGGCCTGGGGCATGGCCATGGACGGGTTCCGCCCCGACCGCTACGACATCGCCGGCGCACTCATCTGCCTGGTCGGAGGCGCCATCATCATGTACGCGCCGCGCACCGCCGTGTGACCCGCGCCCGACAGACGAAGGCTCAGGCCGGGACCCCAGCGTCGGTCGCATCCGCGGCGCCGAGGTCGTCGGAATCATCGGCTGGGCGCCCATTGTCCTCGGGGTCGGCCAGCCTGTGACGCCACGGGAATACCCACCGGAACAGGCTCAAGCCGGGACGGCGGCCAGCAGTCATCCGGGCATCCGCAACACGTCGCCCCGCGCGCCTCCGCGACCCGCGTGCCGGCGGCCACCGCGACGTACGCGCCGGCCGCTATAAGAGCCTTCCTCACGACAACGCCTCCACGAGCTGCTCGACCTCCGGGCAGCCCCCCAGCCCTGCCGGTGTGCGGTACATCCGGCACGACAGCCCGACCTGCTCGCCCCCAGTCGCGAACGGGTCCTGGCCGTCGACGCGGATGCTCGGCGAACCGGTGAAGTCCAGCGCCTCGGCCTGTTCCATGGTCTCGATGCGTCGCCGCTGCACCGAGACGTCACGCAAGCCCGCGGGCGAGAGCGCCCTCTGGAGTCGCCGGTAGGCGACCTGCCAGCTCGGGCACCCGTCGAAGTACAGCAGCTCCACCTGCAACGCGCGCTCCTCGAGTCGACTGGGGTCGAGACGCCCTTGAGTGCATCCCGGACCTCTACTGTCCCACCTCGGCCGCAAGTCGACACCCGGCAACGCCTGTTCGCCGAGGCGTTCCTCGCGCGAGAGACTGCGTCCCGGCCACAAGGGAACAGCTGCCGACCGGGAGGGCATCCATGCCGAGCCCGAGCGGGGCGCACCGACAAGCACGAGCTCGCATGAGCTCGGTTCATGCGCCATGCCAGCGCCTCGCGGCGCACACTAGAAGGTGTCCAGAAACAGGCCAGAAACCCTGTCAAGGGCTGTCAACGAGCGTCAGCGCGACAGCACCAGAGGTGAGCGTTTCCGCAGGTCAGGACGCATTTACCGGCGAAGCGCGTCAATTGGCGTCATACGCTCCTCGCCCTCGGGGTGGCATCGGAGGGTTGTTGGTTCGAGTCCAACCGGGGGAGCAACGAGAAGGGCCCGAGGCGATCGCCTCGGGCCCTTCGTCGTGCTTGACCGGTCCGGATCCCGTCGGCGGGGTCGCGGGGGACAAGGTGCTCGCACGGGAGGAGTTGTAACGCCGGGTTGTCAGCTCTACTCCCCCTGATGCATCGGGGTGGGTAGTCGCAGTAACCCGGCGTTACAGCGTCGACGTGCCCGGACTTGGATGCGTTGGCACCGAGGGCGCGCACCAGTCGGCGCCGGCGCCCTCACCCCCAGCCGAGGGGGAACACCTCGAACGTCGCCGCGTGCGTGACGCCGAGTCCCTGGCCGCCGGCCCGCAGGATCCCGTCGAGGAACTCCTCGGGGTCCCAGCCCTCCCAGCCGAGGCCGTCGATGTAGGCCTTGTGCTCCTTGAGCGAGGCCACGCCGGCGTCGAAGGTGTCGGTCACGTCGACCGCGTGGGTCGACTGGGGCGACCCGGCCGCCCAGACGGCGCGGACGCCACCCCACGGCTCGAGGCCGTCGGTGAGCTGGTCGGGGAAGATCCACCGGTTGCCCGCATCGCGTACGGCGTCCAGCAGGGCCTTGCCGACCGCGACGTGGTCGGCCTGGTTGAGGTTCGTGCCGCCGAAGGTCTCGCGGAAGTTGATGGTCACCGCGACGTCGGGGCGGTGGCGCCGCAC